>CAYSAX010000017.1:0-13799 GCA_964429045.1 uncultured Pseudomonadota bacterium | reverse complement strand
GCGGTTTTATGAAAAAAGAGATAATAGGCAACTGTTAAGATAATGCAGGGAACAATCCACCAATAAATAAAGCTATAGGCAAAATGAATGGGCATCATAATTAATTTCCATTAGGTTGCTGTAAATACCATTGAAAGATGCGATTTTTAAATGATTCATCGGTCTCATCGGGTAAAATGTGAAACGGTGCACCGATAATGACTGTGACGGGATGATAATAGATCCAAAAGGTGTTAGGAGGGTACACTTTATTAACACCAATGATTTTAATCGGTACAACGGGACGATTAATTTTTTTTGCAATAAGAGCAAATCCACCAAAAAATTCACGAACAGTACCATCGGTATAGCGTCCGCCTTCAGGAAAAATTATTAAGTCCCACGGATGTGTTTTAACAATTTGGATTGCTTGCACGAGTGTTCGCATACCTTTAACAGGACTGCTGGTATCAACTAAAATTGAATTGCGTGGCAAAAGAAAACGCAATAAAACAGATTTTGCTAGTTCAGACCATGCAAGCCAAACATGTGAGCGATTTCCCAAAGCATAGCCAATTAAAGGAATATCAAAAGATGATTGATGGTTGGAAATAATAACCGAAGGTTCCTGTGGAATGTTTTCTAATCCTTCATAGCTTATTGGAATAAAAGAGCAACGTACGCAAAACCAATAAAAAATACGACTTACGATTTTAAATAGCCAATTATCAACGAGTAATTTACGCGGCATGAGTAAAGATAAAAGCAGGAAGGGTGCTAAAAAAATTAGAAATATAATTAAAAATAACCTGCCTATCAAGGTAAATGTAATAGTACTAATGCTTACCATGATTATTCCTTTCTTGCTTCAGGATAATACAAGGTAAATTGAGCATGAAGTCGTTTAGTATACAAAGTTGTCCAAATAGCCAATGGAATGATTAAAAGGGTATGTGAAATAATGGCGGAGTTTAAAAATGTGGGATGACCAAATAAAAAATGCAGTCCTACTTGTGCTCCAAATGATATTGCAATAAAAAAGATCAAGATGAGTAAACAGATTGGATAATTAAAAAATCCCATTTTTATGGCACGCCAGACGGATTTAAAAAAGTTTTTAAAAGAACCATCACCATCTAACATAAACAGAATACAAAAGGTTAAGAGTGGCGAGACGAAAATTATAATTAAACTGGAAGGTAGTAAAAAGGGTGTTAATAATACGGTTCCTAAATTATGAGTATTATCTAACAGAACATTTTCCATGAGTGAAGGTTTGATTAAAAAAACCAATAAAGCAAGGGTCATTAAAACCCCCACAACCAGCAAAGTAAATATGAAGGTATAAGCTGCAAAATAAAAAAACTTTTTAAAATAATCGGTATAATAATCCCAGCCTTTTCTTTTAATGGAGGGGCGAATAACTAAATACATGGCAAAGATGGTGATTAACCAGCTTAAGAGTGGAAGAAGCAAACAGGGGCTGTGTGAACCGAAGTACTGAGCACTCAGAATATCAAGTGTGCCACTCAATAACAAAAGCCACCAAAAATGTTTAAAGAGTATTTTGTAAGACTCTAAGAGAGTTTTTATGGTAACTAAATTAAATAATTTTGCATTTTCTCCAATGAATAGAGATAATGATTCTTTCCATGATTGAAATAGGTATGCCATGGTGGTTCCTTGTGCTACTTTAAAGATTTAGCGCAAAAGTATCACATTCTGAGCTCTCTTACAAGAGAGCTCCAAGGTTTATTTGACATTTAGTAAATATTTTGATTAGTATAAAAATAGCGATTAACGCTCCAAAAGAAACTTGTTATAACAATATACATTATCAGCCACAAGCGTAGTAACGATGAGAAATGGATATGAAAAAACTATTAATTGTAGAGTCTCCAGCCAAGATTAAAACGATCTCGAAATTTTTGGGAAAAGATTTCAAAATTATGTCCACAATGGGGCATATTATGGATCTTCCGACCAAAAAGACCGGAGTTACTATTAATGGTTCCATTGAAATCGATTATGAACCAATAGAAAATAAAGATAAAACTATTGCTGAAATTGCCAAAGCAGCCTCGGTCGCGGATGAGATATATCTAGCGCCTGACCCTGATCGCGAAGGGGAGATTATTGCATGGCATGTTGAACAGCAAATTAAGAAAGTTGCCAAGAAGGCAAAGATTCATCGTATTACCTTTAACGAAATTACCAAATCTGCTATTCAGGAAGCGATTGCCAATCCTCATGATGTAGATCTTAATAAGGTAGCTGCTCAACAAGCGCGTCGTGTATTAGATCGCTGGGTGGGATATGAAGTGTCGCCAATTTTGTGGCAAAAAATTGCTCCGGGATTATCAGCAGGCCGTGTGCAATCGGTTGCGCTTCGTTTAATCTGCGATCGCGAAGATGCAATTCGTGCATTTAAACCAGAAGAATATTGGTCGATTACTGGCCAGTTCAAACATACCGAAGGCGTGATTGAAGCTGCGCTCACCAGCATTGGAAAAGATAAAGCGGATATCACTAATAAAAAAGACGCTGACGATATTCTTGCTCAGATTAAAAAAGCTGATTATGCCATTGATGCGATTACCGATAAGGAACGCACCAGAAATCCATTGGCTCCGTTTATGACCAGTACGTTGCAGCAAGCAGCATTTAATATGCTTGGTTTTTCAGTAAAGAAAACTATGCAACTTGCACAGCAATTGTATGAAGGTGTTCCGTTAGAAGATGCAAGTACTCCGGTAGCATTAATTACCTATATGCGTACTGATTCTTTACGTTTATCGGATACTGCTATCAAACAAGCACGTGATTATATTGGTCTTCATTTTGATAAACAGTATTTACCCCCAACTGCAAACGTCTATGCAAAATCAAAAGGCAAAGATGTTGCAACGCAAGATGCGCACGAAGCGGTTCGTCCGATTGATGCTGAGCTTTCTCCGGATAAAGTGCGTAAATATTTACCGAAAGATTTAGCTAACTTGTATGAACTTATTTGGAAGCGTTACATTGCCAGCCAAATGAAGCCGGCATTATATGCGCAACGCCAAGTAACCATTAAAGGTGGAAAGTTTGTTTTTAAAGTAACTGGTTCAACCTTGATCTTCGATGGATTTTTAAAAGTTTATAATGATACTGATGAAGAAGATGAGAAAGAAGGTAAAGTAATTTTACCTAAAGGCATCAAAAAAGATGATGAAACTCCCTTGCAGAAGGCGACACCTAAACAACACTTTACTCAACCGCCACCACGGTATACTGAAGCATCATTAGTTAAAGATTTAGAAAAAGAGGGTATTGGACGTCCAAGTACCTACGCTACCATTATGAATACGATTCGTGCACGCCAGTACACGAACGTAGATAGTAAAAAGAAATTTAATCCGACCGAATTGGGTATGACTGTTACTAAAATGCTAGTAGAGAATCTACCTAAAATTATGGATATTAAGTTTACCGCACATATGGAAGAGCATCTTGATAAGGTTGCTCAAGGGGAACTTGACCGCGATACACTCTTGCGCGGATTCTATGAACCTTTTACTAAAGATGTAAAAGAGTTTAAAGGTCAAGATGGTAAACGTGTAGCGGAACCAACTGAGATTACCTGTCCAAAATGTAAAAAGCATAAGCTTGCAATTCGTTTTGGTAAGGCAGGCGAATTCTTGGGATGTTTAGGTTATCCAAAATGTGATTTCACCACGAACTTCAAACGTAATGAGCAGGGCGAAATCGAGTTAGTAGAAGCTCCACAACCGGAACTACTGGATGAAAAATGTCCTCAGTGTGGCAAACCATTACGCCGTTTAGTTGGCAAATTTGGTCCATTCATTGCCTGCTCGGGATATCCGGATTGTAAATATATTCATCATGTTAAAGCTAAATTTAAATGCCCTCTTGATGGTGGGGAAGTGGTTCAACGTCGTTGGCGCGGTGGCACCTTTTGGGGCTGTAACAATTATCCTAAATGCAAGTTCGCAGTCTTTGGAGATATTGAAGAGACCCCATGTCCAAAATGTAAGCTGCCATTCTTAGTCAAGAAAGTTGATAAGGAAGGTAAAGTTACTTTATTCTGCTCTGACAAAACATGCGGATACAGTAAAGACTAATTTTGGCCCTATCTCTGAAAAAGCCCTTATATAAGCCATTTTCCTTGCGTTTCATCATCGATTTTTGCTACCCTAATAGTAAGGAGAACTACTATGAAAAATCTTAAAAAAATAGCATTATTATTAGCTTGTCTTTCAACTGCCTACAGTATGTATGCTATGGAAGAAACTTTAGTTAAATATAATACTTTAGTTGAAGAATCAGTACCTGCGCGTGACAGACAAGAACTTGAGCAGATATTGAAAGATAACTGGTCATCTCATGTTTGGGGAGAGCAAGGAAAAACTTTTGATAAACAGCTTGCAGATAATATGCTTAATCATAATATTCCAGCCCCAGATACCCGATTTATTAGTTTAATTCGTGAAAAAGCAATACCCAATTCGCCGATTACTGCATATGCGGTTTATTCATTAATTGGTGAAAATCCAAATAATCCGGATACTACCATGAGAGAAAAGCGTGGTTACTTAGAAATGGTGGCCTTCAAAGATATGACGCCGAATGAAAAGCGAAAAATATTAGAAACTACATTAATCGGTCATGCGGTGAATAAGTTGCGTGATTTGAATTCTGAAAAAATTAATACTTACACTCATAAAAATGACGACTTTGAAATAGGGTTGTTACAGAAAGCAGGATTCACGCAAGTTAAAGAAGGCAAAGAATGGCGCCTTTTTGAATTTCCACTCAAAAAATAATTTAAAATGTTAACAACGTTAAGAGCTCTGGAAAATTCCAGAGCTCTTTTTATTTTATTCACCGAATAGTGATCAAATAGTTTTGTAAATCTTTTTCTGTTGTGCTGAAATCAAAACTTGCAACAACTTGATCTAAATAGCCATAGCGAATACCAATAAATTCTACTGATGGATGTAATGCCTTCTTAATCGAATGAAGATGGCGTTCTTTATCATCAACAGCAATTGCTTTTTTTATTGGTTTGTTAATAACGTTAATAATCTGTTCTAATACTGCGCCTTTTTCATTATTGCCGCAAAACATAATCCCATCTTTATAACGATACGCAAAAGGGGCTTCGCCTTTAATCTCTTCATGCCAGAGTGCATTAATTGTTAGATCTATGCCTAATAATTTTAGCTGCGCAATGGTGCGATCGCTAATTTCAATGCCGCGTGCGGTGATTGCGACAACAATGATACCACGTGCTTGCAAATCTTTAATAATCGTTGCAGTAACTTCTTCTACCAGCATTAAATCAATAATGTGTGCGAGCGAATAATATAATGTTTTAATTTCATCCCATGCTTGTAATGAAGAAAGTCACGTATTCATTTTTTGTTTTAAAAGATAACCAACCCATTGATCGCTTGCTACGTAAGTGCCGCGTGGCTGCGCAATCGTATTATCAATATCTAAAAGCACAATCGTATGCGCATGATGATCGTCATTATTTACATAGGTAAGTATTGCATCAAAGTTATTGTGATGATTTACATATGCAATTAAAGATGCATTAAAAAAAAGAATAAAATAAAAATAATAGTATTTCATTGATAGTTCCTTGCACAGAAGTTTTTTATACAAAATTACAGTATAAGAATTATTCATCTGCTGTACAGGTTAAAATAAAAAGGGCACTCATTTCGAGTGCCCTTGAATATAAAGATATCAGTTTATGCAAGAGTATATTGGAAAAATACCGAAAGTGTAAATGTCCGAGGACTATTGTTACCATTTTCTGTAGCTGCTACCCATCGTGCTTGATTGGTAGTTCCGGTTATGCTTTTTACTACCCCTGGTTGAATCCAGGTTATAGCGTCTTCAAAACCGAGTGCTTCAATTTCACTGCTTACTCCTGATCCTTGAGCGCCATCAGTTACAAATGGTACTCCACGAGCAATTGGTAATGTAAAATCAAAGAAATAAGTGGTTGTGAGAGGAAGAACTGTGTTTGTCGAAATGGTAACGGTAAATTGGCACGTAACAATATTTCCTACTTGTGTATAAAAGAGCAAAGAGCCCCCCGTATTTACGGTTGCTATACTAGCAGCAGAAACGTTAGTTGCTGTTAGTGGAATTGTGCCAGAAGTAAGTGTAATAATATTTCCATCTGCTCCTGTAGGACCGGTTGCTCCTTGAGGACCTTGAGGGCCTTGAGCACCGGTATTACCCGTATCTCCGGTTGGTCCGGTTGCAACACCACCACCAGTTGTTCCTGCTGCCCCGGTAGGTCCAACTGCGCCAAGCGCTCCTGTTGGTCCGGTAGCGCCGATTATTCCGGTAGCGCCAGATGCTCCAGTTGCTCCGGTTGCTCCTTGAGCTCCTTGATTACCAGTAGCGCCTGTAGTTGCGGTTGCTCCTGTTATACCAGTGATACCATTTATACCGCTGTTACCCGTCGCGCCAGTAGCTCCAGTTATTCCTGTTGCTCCGGTTGCACCAGTGGCTCCTTGTGCACCGGTTGTGCCTGTTGTTCCTGTGGGGCCTGTAGGTCCAGTGACCACGCCACCACCAATTCCTGTTGGGCCGGTAGGGCCTTGTGGTCCGATAATTCCTGCGGCTCCGGGTCCAGTGACGATGCCCGTGACAATGAGATTATCGACAACAACGTTATTAAATAATCCATCAACAGTTGAAGTATTAGTCGCCTCTTTAAAAAGCGCTATTGTTCGTGGAACGAATATTCCACTGGCACAGAGATTAATAAAATTAGTGCAATCTGCGTGAACATTTGAATGCCAAAGCATAGAGAGTAAGAGAGCTCCAGCATAAATAGAATATGTTTTTAATTTCATAGATTTCCTTTTATGCCAGTATATATACAAAGTAAACTATAATGTTACCCGTGTGTGGGTTAGCTCCAATATCATTCCGCTCATAATATCCGGTAAAGGTCATTTGATTTAAAGTTGCTGCAACTGGCTGGGCAATACCTCCGGATGACCACGAGTCTGCAGAAATATTAAAATTATTTCGAGCATTAGCAGCGCCACCACCTTCAGTAAAACTTCCGGTAAATGGTGTTGTTCTGGGTAGAGTAGGAGGCAAAGTAAAGGTGAATGATATGCGGGAGGTAAGAACTGCGAGTGGAATTGTATAATTAAAAGCAACCTCTCCCATAACGATGTTACCTAATCTCATAAAACGGCCTGTGTAAGAATTGCTTGCACCATTGCCTACATCATTAATAGTCATGCCTGGTTCACTTATATTAGTTACTGCAGAAACAAACGTACCATTAGCAATTGCTATTCCACCAGTGGGACCTTGATTTCCTGTTAGTCCCGTTATACCAGTTATACCAGTTGCTCCGGTTGGACCGGTTGGACCAGTATCTCCTAATGGACCGTTTAACCCTTGTGCGCCAGTTGCTCCGGTATCGCCAGTTGCTCCCGTTGCCCCAGTAGCTGCAGTTGCGCCAGTGATTCCGGAAGCGCCAGTGTTTCCTGTTAAACCAGTAAGTCCAGTGGCGCCCGTTGCTCCCGTTGCGCCAGTGGCACCAGTTGCGCCAGTTAATCCGTTAGCTCCGGTTGCTCCTGTATCACCAGTTGCACCAGTTGCGCCGGCAGCCCCGAATATGCCCGAAGCCCCAGTGGGTCCGGTTGCTCCTGTATCGCCACGCGGGCCGGTTGCTATTTGTCCCCCAAATCCGGCAGGACCTGTTGGGCCGGTTACTCCACGAAATCCTGGGCCTGAAACGCCACTAAGAACTATTAGATTATTAAAGATAGCAGTTCCTGAAGCGAGCAAATTATCAGTTTCTAAACGCGCTAAGCATTCACTATCTGTTGCTAATGTTTGTGCGGCTAACTGACATAACACCGTTAAATCACAAAATTGAGCACTACCAGTAGGACACAAAGAACGCATCTGATCAAATAATGGCGATTGTTCTAGAGAGAAGATTGCATAAGGCAAAAATAAAATACTGTACCATTTTGTATATTTCATTACTTTTTTCCTTTTTATGGTGTTGTGTAAGCAAAACTGATACCAACTTGGAGTGGACCTGATATGTTATTACTTTGTTGTTGTGCGTCCCAGAAGGCGCTTCCAATAGCACTCGATGGAGAAACAGAATTTGCTCGGAATCTCACGGGAATTCCTCCTACCATTCCAACTGGTCCGGTTGCACCGGTTGATTGGAATTCTGATGCGATTCCACCGCCTTCATTAAATGAAGAAGTTGGATTAACATGTGGTAAGCCTGGCGGAAGGGTGAAGTTAACTGAAACTCGACCAGCGAAAGTAAGGTCACCAGTAATCATATTAAAGGTACAATAAACGGTGTTACCAACTTGAGTATAATTTCCAACACCATTTACTGCTGCTGAAACCACTCCCGTAATAATATTCAAAGTCGGAATCCAAGATCCACTTGTTACGTTGCTTGAAGTGCCGGTAGGGCCGGTTATACCCGTAGCGCCAGCGGCTCCGGTTGCCCCCGTTGCTCCAGATGCTCCAATTGCTCCGGTTGGCCCGGTTCCGTTAACACCGGTTGGTCCCGTTGCTCCCGTTGCTCCTGTTGCGCCGGTAGCACCCATTACTCCGTTAGCACCCGTTACGCCAGTTATTCCGGTAATTCCTCTTATTCCGGTTACTCCTGTTGCACCGGTTGCGCCAGTTATTCCCGTTAATCCGGTGGCTCCCGTTGCTCCGTTTGCACCAGTTGTACCAGTTGCGCCGGTTGCGCCAGCAGCGCCTAAAGTTCCGGTTAATCCTGGATCGCCGGTTGCTCCAGTAGCCCCCGTTGCTCCTGTATCACCGGTACCACCAATTCCTGTCACTCCAATAGGTCCTGTGGGGCCAGTTGCGCCAGTTGGCCCGCGAGCTCCGGTTGAAGACCCGCTAATAATTAAATTGTTAATGATCGCAGTTCCAATAAGTGTCGATTGCTGAACAAATATGTCTTCAGTTGTATCATTTTGAGCGGACACATTTTTGGCCGCAATCGTATCATCGATACAAAGATTACAAAAAAATGCAGTTAATGGATTAGAGGGACAGAGTGAACGGGCTTGTTCTTCTTCATCATCAGATAAAAAGTCTTTTTTATCGATGAACGCCTGTAATTGATAAAATAAACTGAATGCTATCAGAGATAGCAACATTTTGTTTTTTATTTTGTAAAACGTCATAAAGCTCCTTTTTTTAGTTATGATCCGCTTTTTAAAAAGAATGTGAAAAACTATTTTTTAGTGCATTTGCATCCTCTTGTTTTGCATGAACACCAGAGATACCAATCGCCTGGTCCACCAACAAGAATTGCAAGAGAAAAAACAAGTAAACTTAATGCGTATTCGTATCCACCATTTTGTGCAAAGAATCCGCTTTTAAAATGAACAAAATAGATAGCTCCTGCCATAAGCGCAATTGCTAAAATTGCTCCTAATTCACTCGCTAATCCAAGTAATAAAGAGATGCCGGCAATCAATTCTGAAAATGCTGCTATGTATGCAAGCCATGAGGGAATACCAATTGTAGCAGACCATTGCACAAAACCTTCAAGTCCTGGGCCGCCAAAAAGCGCCAGAACCTTTTGTGCGCCGTGTGCAATAAAAATAATTCCGAGCATTATACGTACGATTGATAGGGCTCTCTCGCACTTATTAGATAAAGTACAAAACATCTTACTCTCCTTTTTTAAAAGTAAAAATTAATCAGATAAAAAACAGTCTATTAGATTTGACAGAAAAAAAAACTGGGCATTTTTAATGTGCCCAGTCTTAAAAACTATCAGTGATATTTTTAATTATTTTTCGTTATTGAAAATGAACATTCCAAATGCAAACGCGCCAGCGAGTACTGCACTATAAAGCATACGAGTACTCATCTCTGTACTTAAAGTATACCAACTATATATGCATAATCCGATTGCCATTACTAATCCAATAATAGTGACTGTTTTTTTAAATAGAGAAGCTCCTTTTCGAACTTGTACCAACAACAATGAAAGAAATGGTAATAAGAATGAAAGGAAAACACCAAAAATACATAATCCACCAGCTAATGGAATACTTGGAATTAATGTAGCGATTAAGAACACTACAACGCCTTGTACTAATAATGCCGCGAATGGACGTCCTAATGCGCTTGATTTAGTTAAGAATGCTCCACCTTTAAAGAGCTTTTCTTGCGCTAATGATTGCAGAAGAATTGCATTAGCGTTAATCATACCAATTAAACTTGCAATAAAAATAAGAATTGATGCAATTGGAATCAAAATCTTAAGCAAGACTTTTAGATACGGAATTGGAAGATTAATAAAATCAGCAAATGCCGGTGCGCCGATGGTTGAAAGATTTTCAGCACCCATCAGATTTAGCAATCCAAAATGGAACAGCATGTACAGAAAACCGGTTCCTAAAAATCCTATCAATATTGCGCGTGGTGCATTTTTTTCACTGTCTTTTATTAAATGACTTAAGCCAACACAGTATTCAAAACCAAAATATCCAAAAATTGGTAATGCCAGGGAGGCCGGTAAGAGTGATAACTCATTTGGAGTAATCGCGAATGACGGATTAAAAATGAATGGCAGTAACGCAATCAAAATCACCAAAGGCATAATTTTAACGAGGGTGAGTGAGTTCAAGAAATTGCTGACGATTTTTAAGCTCAGTAAGCTAAATGCAAGAACTAACAGTATGACAACTGCGTTAAAAAGAATTGGATTAGTGACAAACCAATTTGCTCCGATTGTTGTTTGTAATGTTTGACGAAGGGCTAATGTTTCTACTGTTGCTGCAAAGGTATAACCGACGATATATAACCATACGCTGGCAAATCCTGCGGTTTTATTCAGACCTTGCTTTGCATACAGATAGAATCCGCCTGCCCCGGGAAATAATCGAGACAGCTCGATAGTACACAGTACGATCGGTAAAAAGAGCAATGCTACCATTGGCCACGCTAAAAAGCTCGCATTACCTGAAATGGCGGCTGCAGCACCAGGACCAATCAGAATACCTGATCCGATCATAATGTTCATATTGAGCAAGATAGCTGTCGACAATGATATTTTGTGTTCTTTCATGGGAACGCACTTTATGGAAAATTGTTTTTATACTAACAATACAACGAAACTGCCAAGATGGGTTAATTTAGTTTTCTTATCAGATTCTTATCCAATATACTCAAGGATGTCTACTTTGACTAGGAGAAATTATGGTCATAAAACTCTTAAGTCTATCGATCTGGATGAGTGTTGCTATGCTGGCTATGGATGATCCAAATCAAAATAACAAGATAGTAGTGCCTCCTAAAGTATCACAGGTGCGTGTAAAGCCTCCAAAGCTTTATACGGGAATAGAAGAAAACTTGGGTCAGATTGTAAGGACTGAATTTCACGATGGTTTAATGCAAGGACGTAAGGAATCCGAACAACAGTTAAATGCTTTACGTGCTGAGCAACAATTACTATTACAATTAGTTGATTCCAAAGCAGAAACAATACAATATCTTACGTATGATGTGCAGAAATCGCAAAAGTACTATCAAGAGTTATTTACCCAAGTAGCTACGATTAGCCAAAAATTATCGACAATTATTGGGCATAATAAAAGTTTTCGGCTGGGCCCTCTTGGAGACAAAGTGCAAGAATTACATGATGAGATAGAAAAGCTTAAAAAGCTTGTGATATAATTGCTGTTCGAACGAATAAAAAAGAAGAAAACTTAGATAAAGAAGATCATAATCAACGAAAGCAGTAAAACATAGATTGCTGCTGTATCGATTACCCCTTGTGCAAATATACTCGTACGCGCAATCGAAGCATAATTATCAGGATTGTTAGCAATCTGTTCGCATGCAGCAGCTGCGGTGCGGCCTGAACTTAAGCCCGGTCCAAAGGTTCCGAGTCCGGTAGCAAATCCAGCAGCACACATCGCATATCCGGCAATATCTTTACCAATGGGCACGCCTGTTAATAATAAAACTAATGAAACGACCATTGCAAAAATTACGGGTGACTCAATAATTGCTTGGCTGATGAAAGTAAATGTAAGTATACGTGCAGCGGAATTACGATTTCTGCCAATACCTTGAAACGCAGTTTTAGCAAAATGAGCTAATCCAAATGCAGGTCCGATGCACCCAAGACCAATTGCAACGCCGGCACCAATAAGCCGCAAGCTATCTGCCATGCTAGTGACTTGAGATGCTTGTGCTTTAATTAAAAATGCGACGATGAATGCTAAAATGAGTGGCGTTTGAATTACTGATAAAACAATTAAAGTAAAATTAAAAATCCAATTACCCATAAACGGTTGGCGTGCGACCGCATAACATGCGTGCTGTGCAGGCCAAGCAGAAACCATGGCAACAGTAAATCCTGAAGCGATCATAGCAACGGCAATGCCAATCTTGGCAATATCGGTATAAAAAGCATCAACCGGCGTTTTTTCTTGCAAGAATAAAAGTATTGCGATGAATACTCCTAAAATTGCTGCTGTTTCAATTAAAGTTGAGCTTAAAAGTGAGAGCTTTCTAATATCATCTTGTGCTTGTGGCTGTATATCAATTGCTTTAAAAGCGGCTTGATTAGTTAATCACTGGCTGATGCCCACGCCAATTGCAGTAATAGTGACTACTAACGATGCGATAATATAATTGGCAGCACTCATGTCATTTCCCCGATCTCTTCATTGTGTGAAAGTGCGATGGCAAGATAAGTCATTGAAAGCATAGTGAAAACAAATGCCTGTAAAAAACCTTCAAATAAAATAAAAAACCCAACCATTATTAAGTTCATACCCGAGAACAATCCAATGAGTTCTAAGAACCAGGAATTTTTTAATATACCCGTATAGATATGAACAATTGTAGCGCCCCCAAAGATATTTCCGAATAAACGGAACGAAATTGAAACGATAGTTGAAAGTTTTCCAATAACGTGTAACGGAAACATGAAAAAGAATGGGGTGAAAAATTCTTTAATATAATGCCCAATGCCATGCGCTTTAATGGCATGATACTGAATATAAAAGAACGATATGAGGCCGAGCGCCAAGGTAGTATTTAATTCTTTAGTCGGTTCTTCTACGTAAGGCAGTATTGCGATGCAGTTGCATAATAAAATGTACGTGAATAAGGAAATGATAAAGGCTGTATGCTCAAAAGAAAAAAAACCAAATGACTGAGAACAAAGATCTACAAACGTGCGAACATATTGAATAATCATATAACGTGTGACGCTGGATCTGCGTGTTAATGCAATGCGTGCAGCAATAATGAGAAGAATTAAGACAAGTAATACAATCCATGTGTTAACCACCGTGTCAACATCAATGGAAAAAAAAGAATGATTTAAACCTATATATGAGAACGGACGCCATTGCCTAACGCTTGAAAGTCCGATGGTTTTCATGGAATGGGACCTTACTTCTAAAAATTACCAACCAAAACGTTGCCAAAAATGAGAGTACCAGGATTATTGGCTGAATGGAAGGTAATGTTAAGAGATTGATTCCCGTAAATAAAAGTATTAAAAAACGTAGGAACGTAAAGAAAATATTAGAAAAAAGAGAAGGAGCTCCTCGCCTTGAAACCAAGAAAAGGAGCCCATATAAATATCCGACTATAGAGCCAACACTAAGCGAAAGGATGATTGATTTTACTATCATCGCTATCTCATTTAGAGTTTTTTGATGCCCTTATAGTGCCAGTAGTCAGAAACGATTGCTGATGAACCGGTTACGATTACCAAACCATGACGTTCATCGACTGTTTTT
>CAYSAX010000016.1:0-14033 GCA_964429045.1 uncultured Pseudomonadota bacterium | reverse complement strand
TTGCCCGTGGTGGTGGTGGTGGCCGTGGCGGCGGAGGCGGAGGATTTGGCGGCGGTGGTCGCGGTGGTGGATTCGGCGGCGGCGGCATGAGCCGAGGCGGCGGGTTTGGTGGCGGTGGATTTAGTCGTGGCGGTGGCGGAGCAGGTTTTGCACGTACTAGCGGATTTAGCGGCGGTAACATTGGCCGCTCAAGCGCATTTGCCGGACACAGTTTTGGTAGAACAGGATATGCAGGCACTGGATACACGGGTGGCATGGGACGTACTTCAGGCTTTTCAAACGTCGGTAGAACATCTGGTTTTTCTAACGTAGGAAGAACAGGATACACAAGACCCGGTGGTTTTGGCGGTCGTCCAGCTGGATTTACGAGTGCATCAGGCGTAACACGTCCCGGAACTGGTGCCATCGGAACTCGTCCAGGCCAAACAGGAATTTCTCGACCAGGAACAGGGCAAGTAACACGTCCAGGTAGTCAACCGGGCACAACACGCCCCGGACAAGGACAAATTTCAAGACCAGGCACTGGTCAAGCTGGTAGACCAGGAACCGGCCAGCCAGGACAAACACGTCCGGGCCAACCTGGAACAACGCGTCCAGGAACAGGTGCAGCCGGAACACGTCCGGGAGCAGGTACACGTCCAGGACAAACTGGTAGACCAGGACAAGTTGGTCGACCAGGTGGACAAGGAAACTTTAATCAAGCAAACCGTGCAAGTGGATTGAACAGACAAAACGTCTCAAATAGACAAAATTTAGCACGTTCTCAATCTGCAGCACGTCAGAGAATTGGTCAAAATAGAAACTTATCTCACATAAACAGAAACAATGCCCGTAATATGGTTGGACGACATGGTTGGAATCACTGGCATCATGGTCCTAGCGGATGGAATGCTGCATGGTGGGGTCTTGGTGGCTTAGGTTTAGGACTCGGCTTATGGCCATTAGGCGCATGGGGTTGGGGATGGAACTGGGCATGGAACAATGGCGCATGGTGGTGGGGCGGAGCTCCTTGGTGGTGGTGGTATGATTATAACCCAACTTACTTCCAGGAAACCGTATACCCAGCATACGTAGCTAACTATCAAGACGTTTCTGGTGATCAAGTTCCAAACTATTGGGATATTGAAAACCAAACAACGAATCAGATAACGGTTAATGCTCACAGTGGTGACCAAAACGTAGTTATCCAAATTGGTGAAACTAAACGTGTGTTCCATACACCGGGTAATAACCAATTTACGGTAATCACCAGTACGGGTGCTACGGAGCACAATAAACCTGATACGAAAGTCGTGATACAAAATAGTCCAACGGTAAATGTACCAGCAGCACAACAAGATGATGCTATGGACATTGAAGAACCAATGGATGATCAAGAGTAATAATAAATGGGGCGGGAAAATTCCCGCCCCTAGGATTTACTATGAAAAAGTTTTTAGTAATCGTTATCCTCAGCTTAATAGTTACTAACATTTCATTAATTCAAGCGCGTAATCGCGTCTATTCAAATTCAAATGGCAGAACTTCTAACTCATGCAATACAAATACCTGTGGCACTTGCTTGCAAGATCGCAGCTGCTGCTTTTGTTGCAACCAAGCACCCTATTGTGGGCCATTCCCAAGACCATTACCAGGGCAATACGATTCATGGAAAGATAATACCAAAATAGGATTCTGGAATTTACCTCCCTGCGCACCCCGCAATGATTCTAAATTCCGTGGCTACCTGTTTAAAGGTATGTGGTGGGATACTACCGGCGTTCGTTATTGGGCAGTCAGAAACAGCACCAATAACACGATCACCGTTGAAGGATTGGCAGGCGGCGAGACTAAAGATATTCCAGCTGGCGATGTCGTAAATATTAATCGTGGTGAAAGCTACTCATTCAGAGTGCAATCACCGGCACGTCGCTTTGAACTGTTTAATAGTGATGCTCATCATATTGAAGTAGTGATCAATTTACGCGGCGATTTAGATTACCGACAAGAGATTCAAAATATACCAAATGCAGGACGCGTACCAGGCAGACGTCAATCGGATCTCATTATTCCTAAGTTTTAATTAAGGAACGGCAGATGTTGAACAAATTAAAAATTATATGTGCGCTTATTTGCATCACGATGATTCAAACAACTTCTGCCGTCTTTTTCTCTGGTGAAGTGTTAAAAACAGATGATGTTACAGTGATAATTTTGGGCGACGTACATGCTGATACAAGTTTAAATTTCACTATGACTGAAAAACAAGTCTCAGATTTACAAAACCTAGCAAAAAATATAATCCGTTTTTTATAGTTGAAGATTCCACGAGCTATACCGGTAATGATTCGTATATAAAAAGAAAGATCAATATTTTGTCATTTGAAACATCAACACTTGGTGTGTTAAGGCAAATGTGCACACAACAAGATATTTCCTATGTAAACGCAGAATGTCGATACGCCCTTACGCTATTATCAAGTCCTCAAAAAATCATTCAAGAAAACGATAGAACAATAAAAAAGCTACAACAATGCATGATTAACCCTATATTCCATAAATATTTAAATGAAGCAATTGCAGAATATGTTTTTTATAAATCTCAAGAAGCACAAAACCCTTTCATAAATCTATATCGCGGTTCTTCAAAATTATTAAATCTTAATATTATTTGTGAGCTCAATAAGGCATTACAAATTAACAAGCATAAAATTTTTATAATTACTGTTGGTGCTGGACATATGCAGCATATATCTGAAATGTTGCAAAATATTTTTCAATTTAAAGTAGTATTGCAAAAAAATCCCGTACGAACACGCGCAACGTTAAATTTACCTGATATGGGTTCAGCAATTAAACAATCTGAATTTCAAAATCAAATGACAAAAAGATTAAATGAACATGCCCTCGATCTTACTCAATTCTTTGATGAAGCACTCAAAGCGCAATCAATCAGAAGCAAATTGTAAATAATTAATTGTTCTTCTTATAAATTCACTATAGAATTGCTGATTGATTTTTAACTTATTCAATCAGGAAATTCTTATGAAACTACTCCCCCTTTTTATAATATTTTTGGTATTCCCTTTTGGCATAATGACTATGGAGCGGGGACAATCAGATCAAGAATCTGAAAGAGTGGCTAAGGTTTTTAAATCTAAATGGGCAGATCCAAAAGACTTAGTTCACGGCTTTTATCTTGCGCGGGCCAATAGCCAAATTAATGCTCCAATTCGCTTGAGTACCGTCGCATTTACTATTGAATATGATGATCAAGAAACTCTTCTTATGGTCGATGATGAACATGCCATTGAACCGTTAATGGTATTTTCAAAGCCAGATTCCATCAAAAGCAATACTCTCACACTCCCCTTTAAAACAACTGTGCAAAATAAAGAAATTTTTGAAGCAACGTGCATTAAAGTTGAACATCTATTACATCCAGAGCTTTATAAATTATTGGTAATTGCCAGAACATTTGATGCTCATAGATGCACTGTTGAGTCATTTATTGATTCTGAACAAAATGATGCGCCACATTTGGTTAGATCTTTTACCCAATATTTAGACATGCCAAAAAAAATTACCCGAATTTTTCTTGATATTCGCGATGAAAAACTTAATCGTTTAAAATTCGCTACCGATACATTTACCTGCAACTAAAGGAATTTATGAATTATTTAAAAGTAATAGCGATCTTTCTCATTCTCAATCCATGGAATGTAAACTGTATGGAAAAAAAGCGATCTTATACTGACGAAAAAGAGGTCGAGATGGAAGATGCAACTTCAAAAAAAAACCGTTCCTTCTGGATAGATCCACACGCTCTTAGGCATGGCTTTTATCTGTATCAAATAAAAAATAAAGCAAAAGAGCACTTTAGGATTAGTGATACACGGATATATATGGTTAGGGATGCAACAGGATTAGAATCATTTCAAGTGAATCCTAAAGAAGAAATTAGACCCCTGGAAGTTACGAGTGGACATGTTGAGTCCGAAGCAAGATATACCGATCATCTTTCTCATATGGAAGGTACTGATGTTGAAGTTGCTTGTCTTAAATTAGAAAATCTCATGAAACTAGATGATATACGCTATCTATGGGTGTTCCGCACATGGCTAGAAAATAAACAAAATCAAATGCAATGTAGAATCCATGCATATACGGATGATAACAGAAAGAACCCTTTTATAGAAGAACCTAAAGTTTTACCTAATCACAAAGTAGCCACACGTATAATCATTAAACTTTTGGAAGATTCTGCTGAAGATAAAACACGCTTTGAAGTGGAAACTCACACGATAAGTGCGCGCATACAGCAACACGAAATAAATCGAAGAGAACGTTTACATCATTCTTGATTGACGAATAACTTAATAAAGTGCGCCTGAACACCGATACGTTTACGAGCAAATAAGGAAGAACAGTATGAATAAGATTCAAATAGCGTTTCTAAGTTTAAGCATCAGCCTCACGCTTGGTGCAATGGATAATGCACACAAAAGGGGCACATATCCACCGGCGCAACTGACCGGAGATGAACAACCTCGTAAAAAACCATTTTGGCAAGCGCCATATCTTTTAAAACATGGCGCTTATTTAGCATTTGTTGAAAATTTCAGCGGTAAAGAACTGCGTACTGCAATTGTTCCTCTAACACCTACAAAGGAGCCTAATGAAAGTTATGCCTTCCTTACCGATGAAAATAGGGCTGTAACGCTTGATGTTATTTATCCAGAAAATGGATCTCAAAGTAGTAAACAATTTTTTATTCCTCCTGCTACTGGATGGAATGATATAAGCACCGTTGAAGCATTTTGTTTATTAGTTGAAACAACACAAAAACCAAGAATAAGAAAATTGTTGTGGGTGTTGCGTTCTATCGACGATGAAGAAAGAAAATGCTCTGTTTACTCATACTTTCATGACAAGCCACAGGTAAGATATAGAGAAAAAGAGACTACCAAAAAAAATCTTCACGCAAAAATGGTAACACTGATTAATCTCATGGTACCAGATTCGGAGTTACAAAATATTTCGGCAACAACAAAAACATTTGCGGTGCGCCCTTCATAATCCTGCTATCAGAACTGCGCGCGCTGGGGCAGCCTCAATGCCAATCGTATACAATGGCAAGCAACATAAAAAATAAGTGCCTTGCGTCACAGCTGCTAAGCGAAGGCCTTCTATAATACTAATCTCATGGTTAAATAAAAGATTATGCGTTAAGTGACCCTGCTGGCCGCGTTCGATTCCTAAATAGTCTATGCCCACTGCACGCACTTTGCGTTCAACCAATAGCTGTGCTCCCGAAATTTCTAAAAAAATAAAATGCGGGGTAAATTTGTCTGTCGCTTGAGTGGCACTATTTACCGTTTTGAATAACACAATATCTCCCGCATCGATCTGTAAATTTTCTAAATGATCGCGGGTAATTCCATCAGATACAACCGACATATCAAATACTTTGGTTTTGCCGATCAATGAAGATAAATCTATTTGATCGATTGTTTTGCCATCGCGCACAAAATGTGAAGGCGCATCAACATGTGTACCCGTGTGGGCGCTGATGGTAATGGTAGTTTCCCGTACGCCATCAGCATCAAATGATTTTGCAGGTTGGAAATTTACTACTTTTTTATCTTTATAGCCGGTAGTTGCAGTACTAATAGGCCAACTGATATCAAAAATTTTCATTAATCAAATTTCCTTATTACTTTATGGCCACCAAATGCATTGCGAATCATCTGAATCAATTTAGTTGCATAGTTGCCACCACTCTCGCGTGATTCTTTTCTGACTTCAAGTGATTTTTCGATTACCGGCACTGGAATTTTATTTTCATGCGCATTTTGCACCGTCCATAATCCCGTACCGCCCTCTTGAATCTTACCTTCGATATCAGCAAGATTCTGATCTTCTTTTAAAACATTTTCAGTTAATTCTAAGATCCATGAGCGAATCACTGCACCATGCTGCCACAGTTGTGCAATTTTATGTAAATCTAAATCTTTATAACTGCCTTCGCGCAATAAATGGAATCCTTCTGCATACGCTTGGAGCATCCCATATTCAATCCCGTTATGCACCATCTTAACGTAATGGCCTGCACCTGATTTACCTAAATAGGCAACACCATCTTTTATTGCAATCACTTTAAGCAGCGGCTCAATTTTTTTGTATGCATCATAATCACCGCCGACCATTAAACAAAAGCCTTCTTTTTGACCATGGATGCCGCCAGAGGTGCCACAATCTAAAAATGGAATTCCTTTTAAATGTAATTTCTGCGCACGTTTTACTGAATCGGCAAAGTTACTATTACCGCCATCAATAATAATCGCATCTTTTTTGAGTGTGGGAAGTAATGCATCGATCGTTTGATCAACCACTGCACCTGCGGGTACCATCAACCAAATTACATCCGCATCTTTACACATCGCCTGCGGCGATTCATATATTTGAATTCCGGTTTTTTGTATCTCTTCTTGTATTTTTATATTAGGATCAAAACCGAGCACACAATAGCCGGCTGCAAAAGCACGCGCAGCAATCGCTGCACCCATCTTTCCTAAACCAATAACTGCCAATTTCATGAGTTATTTCCTTCACGTTGTGAAATCCAGCGCACTCCATGCTTTTTATCAAATATTGTTTTTGCTTCTACCGGCCCGGTCGATTTTCGCTCATACTCATAAAGTGGCACTTGTAATGCACGCACGGCATCGATAATTTTCCATGCATCTTCTATTTCATCAAAACGCACCGAAACTGATGGCTCACCTTTTAATATTTCTTCAAATAATGTTTCATACGCTTCAGGCGCTTTGGCAAAGGCTTCATGAGCAAATTGCATCTGCACCGGCATCACTTCATCGGTCTTGCCCGGTTTTTTTGCATTCAGTGTTAATGAAAATACCGGCGATGGGCTGATTTCAATTTTTAAAAAGTTAGATTCACTCGGGCATGCTTTAGAGAGCAAGCAATCAACATGTTTAAATTTTATGTAAACGGCCGTCTCTTTTTTATTGAGACATTTACCGGTGCGTAAAAAAAACGGAACTCCTGCCCAGCGATGATTTTCAATGCGGAGCATCACCTGTGCAAATGTTTCTGTTTGCGATTCTGGCATTACTCCTTTTTCATCACGATAGCCTTTATATTGGCCACGAATTGCATCGATCACTTTTACTTTTTGCAATACTTTAGCACGCTCTGACCGAATATTTTCTCCAGTTAATTTTTCAGGAGATTCCATCGCAATCAATGCAACCAGTTGCATCATATGATTTTGCATCACATCAGACATTGCACCGTACTTATCATAAAAAAGTGCTCGATTATCAAGGCATCGCTCTTCATCAAATACGATTTGCACTTGATCAATGTAACGGTTATTCCAAAGCGGTTCAAAAACAATGTTCGTAAACCGTACGAGTGCAATATTGCCCACCAACTCTTTAGTTAAATAATGATCGATACGAAAAATCTGATGCTCTTCAAAATGTTTTTTAATACATTCATTTATCTCATGCGCTGAATGGAGATCGCTACCAAATGGCTTTTCATACACAATGCGTTGCCAAATAGCTGAACCTGAAGCCTGTTTTTTTATAATTCCGGTGCGCGCTATTTCATTAGTAACTTCACAAAAAAAATACGGAGCAATCGAACAATAGGCTAATCGATTACCACTCAGCTTTGCTTTTTTCTCTTGTGTTGCCACCAAAGCGTAAAGCGCATCAAAATCTTCTTGTTTTGAAAAGTTCATAGTTTGGTAAAACAATCGTTTTACAAAAGCCTTCCAACTCTCTTGATCATCTGGATTTATTTGCAGTTTTATTTTTTCTGCTAACGCATCAACCGATATATCATCAAGTGCCGCGCCAATAATAATTGAATTGCCTAATTTATTATTTTTAAATAATCGGTAAAGAGCAGGAAAAATTTTATGTCGGGCCAAATCGCCGGTCGCACCGAGTAAAATTATTGCGCAATCATTCATGAGCTAATATCTTTCTGGTCTGAATTTTATATAATTCAACATTGGGCTGATCAAACGGATTCACCTCAAGCAATGCGCCTAAGTACATCATTTCAATCATTTTTAATTGTAACAACTGTCCCATATAGTATGCATTTTTTTGCTCAAGAGTAATACTCATGAACGGACGTTTATGTTGGGCATACGCTGCTTGTATGCCACGAATAATCGCATCCATTATCTGCTTTAATGATTTATACTCGATATGCGCAACTAAATCCGATACATAATTTTTTGGAACTTTGATTGCGTGCATCGGATCATGCACACTCACAAATGTGGTTAACTTATCAAATGGTCCACCCAAATATAACTGCCCTACCGAATGCAAATCGGTACTTCCAATTGATACGGTTGGCGTAATACCGCTATGCACCGTTTTGCCTTGCAAGTTTTTTTCTTTACCAATACTTTCGCCCATTAATTGGCGATACCATTTCCCCAATGATTCTAACGCGGTATCAAAAATAAATAGATCATGAATCACATATCCGCGTGCATAGTAATGAGCAATGACAAGTGCACTGCGACACGCATCACTCTGGGCATCTAGTGACTCCATAACTATATCTTTAGCGCCCTTATGCAATGATGCAATATCAACACCGGTACAGGCAAGGGGAAAAAGGCCAACGGCACTCATAACCGAATATCTTCCTCCTACCGTGGCAGGAATCTCTAAATGATCAAAGCGTTCTTGTGCTGCCAATTTCCACAAAGCTGAATCTTCATCAGTAATCACTACCACATACTTTTGATAATCGGTGGGAAAGTATTTCTTAAAGATCTCTAAAAAGCAGGCTCCATTGGCTACTGTTTCGGTGGTAGTCCCCGATTTACTAATGAAAGTCAAAATGAACTTTTTCCCATGTTTAAAAGCTGATTCGACCATGTTTAAAAGCATCGCTATATGATCGGTATCAACGGTATCGGCCCACCATAGGGGAAAATCGGGATTACCGAGACTTCCATAGATCGCTTGATAAACCGCCATAGTACCTAAATTAGACCCTCCAATGCCCACCACAATCATTCCAGAAACCCCTAAATGTTTCTTTTGGGTAGCAAGATGGGTAACTTTTTTAAGACAATCTCCATCAAAAGGAAGATTAAGCGAACTTTCAGGAACGGTATAACCCCCCTGAGTAACCACCTTCTGTATTTGGGTAATAGTAGGGGATACAAGATCGTACAATTTTTTTAACTCAGAATCTGAAATATGAGCATTTTCTATGCTTAAAGATAACTGTTTCATAGCGTTCCTTTTTAGAATCTTGTAAAAAAGCGTATATCGACCGGGGCATTATTGCAAATAGTCCATAAAAAAGGCCCTTTTCTCCTTATTTTTTTATTTTCAAATTGTTTAGAAAATTAATAAAAAAAATTGACAATTACATAAATGGAAGTAATATTTTAATAGATTGTTTTTTTAGAAACCTGTGAAAAAAGGCACAGGAGGGGTTATGTCACTTATTCGTTTAAAATATTCGCATTTATTGGTTGGGTGCACGCTATTGCTCATAGCTCCCGCATGCAAAAAAGACCATTATAACCCTCATTCTTTTTATCAATTAAACAAAGATACTCCTATTAATTCGGGCAAAAAAGTGGAATTGACCGTACGCCCCCTCACGCGCACTGAAACAAAATCCCTTTTTGATGGCCATGGCAGTCGTTTATTACGAAAAAATAAGCCAATTTATCCACTTTTTCTTTCTATTAGAAACAATACAGACCGAAAATATGTTATCGATCGCGCCCACATTGGCCTTGCTTTGGCTAGCCCGCAACAGGTTGCCGGCAGGCTTTATTCCCATACAGCACGTCGCGTGATCGGTACTATTATTTTAGGAACGGTCGGAACCGTTGCAACTCTCTTTGGTGGATTTTATTTAATCATATTGGGAGCTATACCTGCTGCGGGTATGCCTGCTTTAATCAAGGCAGGATATGTAACCCTTGGTTTATCTGGGCTCCTAGCAGTCAGTGCACCGACGGTTAGTTATCAACAGGGCGCATCAACCTATTCCTATAACTGCCAATTAGAACAAGATGTAATGGCACATACCTTAGTAGATCCGGAAGTCATCGAAAGTGAACATGAATTTTCTTGTCTGTTATTTGTATCGCGTAGATCATATCGCACATCCTTTTCTATTACATTAGTTGACCAACAAGGTGGCAACCCTTTATCGTTTGATATTGAGTTACCCAAGGGAGGAATACCATGCTAGCGATAAAAAATAGTTTGTATGCTCTACTTTTGCTGACCAGTACATCACTTTTTGCCGGCAAGCAACCTGCGTATCTTTTTGCTCACGGACTCTATAACGATTATAGTTTGGCCTACTATTATCAAGATCTAAACAAAAATTACTTGTGCCACCATATTGAGCAAGAGCTCCATATTACTTATAAGTCTGGCACTAAACATCGCTGGCAATTAAATGACACTAAAGATGCTTCTTTATGGCTCATTCAACAACCATTGCATACCTTTAATTTCCCTGATGCAACCAAAAAGGGATTTGATGGAAGTCAAACAAGCTTAGGACAAGAAAACGAAATTCGTACCCTTGCTAACGCATATGAGAAAGCAAAACATACTCATGATGTGGTACTGATGGGAATGTCTCGCGGTGCATCAACGATATTAAACTTTTTAGGTACTCAAAATCCTACTAATGTTGCCGCTGCAATTGTTGAATCACCTTTCGACTCGATAACTAATACGTTAGAAAACTTCTGTAAAGTTGCGGGAGTCAGCTGGCTCATGCCCTTAGGCATATTATATGCATCCCCGAATCTATTCTTTAGTAAGTTCAATCCAAAGGGTGTCTTCCCCATAAAGGTAGTGCACAAAATACAAAAAGATTTACCAATTTTAATTATTGCATCATTAGAAGATACTTTAATTCCCGCGCTCAGCACTGCGGCTATTTACAGCAAATTAGTAGATACTCAGCATAGTCATGTGTACTTCTTACTATTAGAAAAAGGTGCGCATGGATATCTCTTAGAACATGATAATGCTCATATCTATTTAAATACCGTTCATGCGTTTTATAAAAAGTATGACCTACCCTACAATGAAACTCTCGCAGCTCATGGTGCATCGATCCTAGACCAATGCCAACCATCATCCCAAACACTTATCGACGCTATTAAGCAAAAAAAGACCTTCATTAAACATCAGGATTTAGCCCCTCTTGTATCTTAAATTCCATTGATCCATAAAGACTCCCCTCCTAATGGAATCATATAGATCTCTTTCTTTTTAATTTTTCTCAAATTAAAATAAATATCATCTATAATGCATTTATACAAAGCATCAAAAAGGAATTTAATGAAATTATTCGTTCTTTCTCTCGGCTTTTTTTTATGTACTCATCTTATTGCCGATCAAGCAACCGAAACTGAAATAGATAATCAAACGGTTACCCTTGTTGCAACGCACGAATCAGAGCCTATCATCAAAGGCAAACTGTATCATCCGGGCACAGTAGCACAATTTAAAGATATGCTGCATAAGTACGATTTAGTCGTCGTTGATTTCTATGCAGATTGGTGCCACCCGTGCAAACAGATGAATAAAGTATTTGATGCACTTATACAAGATACCGCGCTTGATGATGTGTTGTTTGTAAAGGTTAATACCGATGCACAGCCTACACTTTCAAATGAATACAATATTCGCAGCTTGCCAACGATTATTTTATTCGTCGATGGCAAGCCGATCAGATTCTTATATGGCGCACAAGAGAAGAAAAATTTCAAGAAAATTATTCAAGAGACCTTCCGTATTTAAATTACATCGGAAATGTTGTAGTTGGTGGACAAGTACAATTTGTCGAACTTGAATCATTTCCACCTGTTGCCTTATTATACGCTTCATACACACTAAGCCCTGCAACAGCGGCACCACCTGCAATACTAAGCACTTTATAAATAGTTCTTGCTTTGCCCGTCTGCGAAAGCTTAGTAGCTAATTCTGTATTAACCAATTTTAATAATTCACCTAATCCTTTTTCAAAACCTTCATGAGCAACGACATCAGCAGCTTGTATTGCATGAACAGGCTGTGCTTGTCTTTTAAGACTTTCTGCAACACGTGTAGTCGAAATATGATTATTGGTTAATTTACGCACGGTATTAAGTGCATCTATAGCAGAAGCATGTTGTGAAAATAAAGGGCTGGCCGGTGGTGTGTTATGCAATTCTTTTAATTTTGCTTTAAGCCTATCTTTAATATCCTTTATCTCATTGCCAGTTGCTTGTGATATAAAAGTCATAATACGCTCTAACTCTGCATCAGAGATTTCTGACTCTCTTTGTCCTTTTTCAATATCTGCCAAGGGTAGTTGCGGAATTATATGTTTTGCTTTTACATACACATCAACGGATTTTCTTTTTTCTTTTTTATCATTGGTTACTAATCGAGTTGCCATAGCTTCTTGTTGTGCTTTTTTTTGCTGCTCGCGAACTTGCATCATTGCAAGTATTCTTTCGGCTGCTAACACATCATCAAGATATTCCAATTCGAGCGGAAGCAGTGAACGGCGTTTTTGTTGTTTCATCATTGCAGCGGCGGCATGGCCATCTTTATCTAAATCAATTTGGGCCATATCTGAATCAAGCGAAGATGAATCGGGCGAACTTTTTCCATCTGAAGTCATTGTTGAAGTAGAAGTAACTTTAGCAACAGATGAAGAAGGCGCCACTGATCCAGAAGAAGGTATATTTCTTTGAATCAGTTCTCGCTGACCTTTTTGTTTGCCACCTTCCGCAGCTGGTGGTGGGTCCATGGCAATAAGACTAATGTTCAATCCCAATAATAAAAATAATATTTTATTCATATTTAATCCCCTTTTTTATTCCCTACTATCTACATAGTAAAATAATTACAAAAAGAAAATCAATTTAATGAACAATATCTATAATTATCCTTTATTTAATTACCAATCTATGATAATTATTAAAATATATTTTTAAACTATAAGGATATTTATGAAAAAAATATTATTGCTATTTGTATGTGTAAGCACACTTTTGACAATCCCAACCCCCTCAAAAGCATGGGACCAAAAAGATACCGGTCTTTTAGTTGCAACCGTATCATTTCTTGTCGGTGGAGAACTTATTAGACATGCGTATCACAACCGCAAAGGTGTATGGGAATTTATTAAAAACAAACCCCATTATATTCTTGCAGGCGTAAGCATGGGATTAATCGGTATTCGTGCCTATAAAGGGATAGTTTTTGATCCTTTAATGAACTATATGCAACCTAACCTTGCCGCTTAAATACTCTGGTGAGCCTTTGATTCACGGTATCTAAAGCAGTTTTAGTAATTTGATTATCTTTCAGGGGCGCCAACATTAAAAAATCATGGATGGTGCCCAGCATTCTTATAGGTGTAACTTTGACACCAGCTTGCATAAGTTTATGCGCATACGCCTCACCTTCATCACGCAGCACATCATTTTCATCAACGATAATAAGCGCTTCGGGTAATCCACGCAATTGTTCTAATGTTGAACGCAAAGGACTTGCATAGCGATGCCCTCTCTTTTTTACATCGGGTAAATAGGCATCCCAAAACCATTCCATCGATTTTTTACTCAGCCAATAATCACCACCACCAAATTCTTTATAAGAACCGGTATTAAAATTAGCATCGGTTACCGGATATAACAAAATCTGATGCATAAAATGAGGCCCGCCGCGATCTTTTGCCATTTGCGCAACGGCAGTAGCCATGTTACCCCCAACGCTATCGCCGACAATAACCATACGTGAACCATCAAGCCCTAACCCACTTCCTTGTTGTGCAATATATTTGGCAACATCATACACTTGCTCAATACCTACCGGAAATTGCGCTTCAGGAGAAGGAGTATAATTTACAAACACAACTGCCGCTTTTGAGCCTTTTACAATTGAGCGAACTAAATAATCATGGGTATTTTTATTACCTAAGATCCATCCACCACCATGCACATAAAG
>CAYSAX010000015.1:0-14375 GCA_964429045.1 uncultured Pseudomonadota bacterium | reverse complement strand
ATGCATTATCAACGGATACTATTGGAAATTCAGCAAAAATAATGGGCTGGTATGATAATGAATGGGGCTATAGCTGCCGCTTAAAAGATTTTTTAATGGGACTGTAGATAAACTTTTTTAATAATGATCTTTCATATAAAAATTGTACTTCTCGACTCGATCTAAAGATCTCGCTCGAAGCGAACGGAGTGCAGATAGCCAATGATCTACAACTCACACTTCACAAAAGAGCAGTTTTGCCTTACATTAGACAGTGCTAAGACGGGCCCATAGCTCAGTCGGTTAGAGCAATCGGCTCATAACCGAGAGGTCCCTGGTTCGAGTCCAGGTGGGCCCACCAAGCTTCGATTTTGTTCATCGTGAGCACGTTGAAGAATGCGTGGCAGATGCCATATCAAACACTCATACATGGAGCAAATGAAATGAATGAAACTCCGTTTGAACAGTTTATCGCGCTTGTCCAAGTCGATCAAAAAATCAATGCATTAAATAATTCCATTCAATCTTTTGAAAAAAAAAATAAAGAAAATAAACTGCTTGAAGAAACGCATCAGCAATCCTTAGAAAAAGTTAAAGACAAATTGCATGATATGAAAAAAGAGGTTGATTCTAAAGAATTAGAAATGAAGATTCTCGATCAACAAGAAGCAGATAAAAAAAATAAGCTCGATCATGTTAGTAATCATAAAGAATATCAACTTATTAAGTCTGAAATTGATGCACTAAAACAGGGTCAACATAATCTGGAAGAAGATTTAATGACTGCGTGGAATCAATTAGAAAATGCCAAAAAAGAATCAGAAATTGCGCATAAAACATTTCAAGAGCAATCAGCAGCTCTTCAGCAAGAAAATAATAAAAATCTTCATGAGATCGATACGCTTAAAGAAGAGATTAAAGTTTTAATACAAGATCGACTGCACAAAGAAAAAGGGTTACCAGAAGAATGGCTTGATAAATACGCCATCATGCGTGCTAGAGTAAGTGATCCAGTAGTACCGGTTTTCGATGGAAATTGTAGTGCTTGTTTCTATAAAATTTCAATTCAAGATATGCAATTTCTTAAACATCGAAAATTAATACAGTGTAAAGATTGCTTTAGATTGCTGTATCTTGAAGGTGCGCATACTTCTGGAGGTCAAACCGAATCATGAAACAAATGAGTTTATTTGAACAACCTGAAAAAAAAGCACACGTATGTGATCATTGGCAGCTTTTTGTTGATGGCGCATCGCGCAAGAATCCAGGACCTTCAGGTGCAGGGCTCTATATTGTTAAAAATGATAAGCCATTTTTAAAAAAGGGTTTTTACCTGGGTAGTAAAACTAATAATCAAGCAGAATATGCAGCATTACTTCTTGGTCTTTATTTTATTAAAGCACATATTCAAGATAACGATCATCTTGATATTATTTCTGACTCTGAGCTATTGGTAAAGCAATTTAAAGGTGAGTATCGCGTGAAGCATCCTGAGTTAAAACCATTACATCTTTTAGCAAAAAAAATGTTAATTGATATTCATCATTCAATTGCACATGTATTGCGTGAGCACAACATAGTTGCTGATGAAATGGCTAACATAGGAATTGACGATAAAATAAAAATGCCTCAAGAATTTCTTACTTTGTTAAAACAGCATGAATTGGATTGGTAAATTACTTTTTTGTTTTTCTTTTGTATCTGTAGTAAATGCTGCAGAAGTACCTGCTACAAGCACGGTTAAAGAATCACGTCATTGCAATGTAAGAGTATTATTGCAAGAGTTTGATACGGCATCTGCCACATCTTTCAAAATGGAATCTAGCCACGGATTTTATTTGATTGACCTTAAAGAAAAAAAACGTACCAGCTATGATGCAAAAGAGCTGGTAATCAAATATGAGAAAAAAAAATTCTATCTTAATAATGCATTAGTTGATAAGCAGTCGTTTTATCTAAAACCAAAACAAGGCCATTTTAAGTTTGATGGTAAATCTTACCAAGGATCTTTTTTGATTTTAGCTGATAAACAATCAGTGTATGTCATTAACGCTCTTGATATTGAAGATTATGTCTGCTGTGTGTTACGTACTGAAAGCTGGCCTGGTTGGCCTTTGGAAGTGAATAAAGCGTTGGCTATAAGTTCACGCAGTTATGTTATTGGTGTTGTACTGAATCAAATTACTTCAAAATTGCCGTATCATATTAAAAATACGAATCGTCATCAAACATATGCCGGTGTTCATAATGATCCAATCCTTAAGCAAGCTGTCGAGCAAACAAAAGGAGTATATCTGACTTATGAAGGCAAACCGATCGTTGCGATGTTTGATGCGTGCTGTGGCGGAGTTATACCGAGTTTGATACAAGGAGTTAATTTTGCTCATGCACCCTATTTAGCACGCAATTATGCCTGCCGTTTTTGTACTAATGCGCGCGGCTATAGTTGGCAAACAGTGCACTCATTTAAGCAACTTGAGAAAATGCTACAACCAGAGTTCCCTAAAGTAAAAGATATAATTGAGGTTAAAAATTACAAAGTAGATAAAGCGGGGGTTGTTCAATCTATTCAGATTAAAACAACCCAACATACGTTTCATATTCCAACAAAAAAGCTATATTATCTGCTTCCTAAAGTGCGTAGCTTTTATTTTGATACACAAACGAAAAATGGAAAAGTTTTCTTTGCTGGTCATGGAATTGGGCATCATTTAGGATTGTGCCAATGGGGCGCCCGTGAAATGGTTGCTCAAGGATATTCTTATAAGCAGATTCTTGATTTCTATTATCCTGGCACACAAGTTATGCGTTTGGCTTATTAATTCGAGAAAGTTTGCTCAATTCTTGCTCTATATATTCTCGGGCATCTGGCTCGAAATCATTGCATCGTAACAAAGTATCTAAACATATATCAAGATCATTGGCATTATTTCTGAATCCGCGTAATTCAGTATCAATTAATCCGATAGTTCCCTCAGTAGTGTATACTAAGTTTGTTCTTGAACAGTCATTATATTCAGTGTCTTCCAATAATTCTTTTAGTTGGCGCGCTTGTTCTCGATTGATCAGTTTGTTATGACATCCTAATATCTTACGAGCAACGATAATCTGTTTAGGAACTCCATAAGAAAAAGTTTTGTGTATTTCTTGAGGAATTACGTATGCTTCTTGTGTCGGTAGTTCAAGCAAATGATTATTGCGCTTATAAATTGAATTTTCTAATTTGAGGGATCCTGTAATGCGAGAGTCTGGTTGATCCTCAGTTTTAATAATATAGTTGGGTAACCATGGATATTCTGTTGCACGAGGAGCAGAGCAAATGGGATGCATTCCTAACATTCTGTGATGACGCGGGTGAAACATTCTATCAATTACTTCATAAATTCGTGCGTTTAGTGTAATACGCATGTCAGGGTTAATGACTTTTGTAGTCGATGGTCGCGGCCTACATGACTGTGAACTTATCATTCTAACACAGGGAACTTTTGGCTTGCCTGGCGTTCTGCGCAGCATGGGTTGCACTGATAAATTGATGAGTAGTAGGCTGTAAATGAGTTTTATTATTTTTTTCATAAATGAACCTTTATTTTTAGGCAATAAAAAACCCTCGGGTTTTATGCGAGGGTTTTGAACTATTCGTTTTCTTTATAAATTAAAAATTAAACAGCGCAAAATTCCCTCAAAAGGTTAAAGTTGCTAAAAAAGAAAGATTTGCTGTTAATAATAATTAATTCTTTAATATTCTTCATGCTTTTAAATATAGTGAGAATATTGAATAAATCAATCATTTGATTATAGAGAGGCGCAACGATGCCAAATTTTAAAGGCCATCTTGCTGGTGGTTTTTTTATATATTTAGTTGTTTTTTATTGGATAGTAAGTAACCAAACTGTTTCATTAACGACGAGTCTAGAATGGCTTTTGTTTGCTTTGGCAGGTTCTTTATTTCCTGATGTTGATACCAAAAGTAAAGGGCAAAAAATCTTTTACTGGATTGTACTCTTTCTAGCGGCGTTACTTTTAAGCATGAGTCATATGGAAGCATTTGTAATTTTAGGGTTCTTATCTTTGTTTCCATTGCTGGTGCGTCATCGGGGTATATTTCATAGGACTTGGTTTGTCATTTTAGTACCGAGTTTAGTCGCGGCTTTTTGTTGTATGTATATGCCCAACTGTAGTTCAATAATAATGTATGATACTTTATTTTTTATAATGGGTGCATTATCACATCTATGGCTGGATGTGGGGATTAAAGGAATGCTGCGCTGGTAACCTATTTTGAATCATCGTTATAGTTTAGAAGGCCAACAATATTAGAAACTTTATAAAAGTCACTACCACTCCTACTCAAATAACAATCGCCTGTTTCAGCTTGAGCGATTTGGCAAACAGATTGATGTGTTACAAATGGTACCAATAAAGGAGTTGCGCGAGTTTTTAGCAAAAGTTGCGTTACCGGTGTGACTAAAGCGGGTTTAACCGGATATTCTTTGTCTTTATCGGCAGTCAAAATAACAGCTTTGACGATGCCTTGTTTCCCCTCGTTATCATTGCTTGTCAAGTTAACATGTGCAATGCCATTAAAAGGATGAGCATCTAAAAATTTTTGAACTTCTTCGGCTTTATCACGTATGAGGCAGAATTGTGTGTGGCAGAGCAGTTTTTTTGTTATTAACCGTGGGATAATTTTGCGCTTTTCAATTTCGTTTAACTGCTGACTGACTGAAAGCGTCACTTGTGCGGCCCTTAATGATTTTTCTCTACTTTTACTCATTTTTTTAACACGTGTAAGCGCATCTTGAGCTGATAAAGTGCAACCTTTAGCAGATTCTTTAATGTCATCAGATTGAGCTTGTATTTTTACCACCAAGGAATGTAAATCTTTATATTTTACTGCGCTTTCAACGTGCAAATATTCAGAGGCTTCATCAAGTACCACTCTTAAACGCAAAGAGTCATAAAGCGCTTGGAGCGATTTATGTAACGCTTCGTGCGCTCCGTTATACTGATCCATTTTATCTTCAAAATTTCCAGACGCCTCTGTTGGAATTAAATTTGCCTTGGCAGCAAGCTCAAAGCGCATACTTTCCTGTTTTTTGTTATCAGTGTCAATCTGTTTTTTTGCTAACGAAACGAGTACGGGATACTCATTAATGGTCTTAGATACTAAATTTCTTAATGTATCGTGATGAGTATTGATGTTGCGATTGAAGCTCGTTTCTTCAGCTTTATCTCTAGGGATAAGTTCAGACACCAAATTATCGCTATCAAGTATGGTGCCCAAGCCTTCTGATAAAAGATCGAGTCTTTTAATGACCGCGGTATAAATACTTCTTTGAGGAGAGTCCTCGTTTAATTCTTCATTTACACGAATAAGTGCGGCAGCAGTTTGGCATATTTTATTAAGATGATCATGCGCAATTATTGCATTTGATGCAATTTTCCAATCACGCTTTTCTTTATGCTCTTTTATAAAAAAGTGTATCGCGTGAAGAGGAACAGTGATTAATAATGTTCCGCAAAATATAGTCTTAAAGAGGTAAGTTAAATATATGTTTGGCATTATGAGTTGTTCGTTCTGCAATAGTTGTTAATGATTCATTTCGTAATTGGGCGATATATTCTGCAATGTTTTTTATGTATTGCGGATGGTTTTGTTTTCCGCGCATTGATTGAATAGGTAAAAATGGTGCATCAGTTTCCAAAACCAGCGAGGATAATGATACGTGAGATACCATTTCTCGTAAATGATTATTTTTAGGATACGTAACTGTTCCACCAATTCCTAATGCGAAATTCCATTCAATCGCCTGTTTTGCAAAATGCATATCTTCGGAAAAACAATGGATAATTCCTTTAGTAATTTGCCCTTTAAACTCTTCTAAAGATCTAAGCGTTTCGTCTCCTGCATCGCGTGTATGAACCACTAGGGCAATATCATGTTCGAGTGCCATTTCAATCTGTGCTTTGAACGCATCTTTTTGCCGATGAATATTATAATCAGGATAATGAAAATCTAATCCACACTCACCAATACCAACGATTTTATGTTCTGCTTTGTGTGGTAAATAGGAACTTAGTTGTTTGAGATCTTTTTTCCAATTATCAGTTAAATCATTGGGATGAATTCCGATAACTGCAAAAATAGGTTTGTATGTTTTTGCGAGCAACATACAATTTTGACTTTCAATTAATGAAGTCCCCACATCAATAATATAATTGACTGATTGAGCTTGCGCTTGTTGTACAATCAATGCTGCTTGTTCTAATTCATATGCTGAAAGTGGTGTAGTAAAAGTCTTTTTTACCATAAGACTGATATGGCAATGTGTGTCGATGAGCGTCATTGAAAACCCGTAAATTTTTATGTAAGTAATTTATTTTTTTTATTTTATTTTATCGGCAATCAGAAAATAATTTTGCCTCTATTTGACAAAATAGTAAATAGAATTAGTATATCTTACAACCATAAGAAAAAATAAAAAGACAGAGTTTAATGAAGTAGCAGTGTTCAATTCTAACTATATGAGGAGTAACCATGAACAAAAGTGAATTGATAAATTCACTCAGTGAAGAAACTACCTTTAGCAAAAAGGATGTTTCTCGTGTTTTAGATTCTTTTACCCGTATTATTGAGCGTACACTCAAACGCGGTGAGAAAGTTTCAATTACCGGCTTTGGCAGTTTCTGGCTTTCACGCCGTCCTGCACGCAAGGGTATTAACCCTGCGACAAAACAACGCATCGATTTACCTGCAGTTAACGTACCTCGCTTCAAAGCGGGTAAGAACCTCAGAGAAATCGTACGTTCTATTAAGCTTGGTTAGTTGAAGTTTTTTTAGAAAAAAGCTTTTACTCAATAAGGTCGCATCAGCGGCCTTATTTTTTTGCCTTTTCAAAATTGCCTATTTCCAGTATTATTACGTAGTATGCAAGCATTTTGACCACGGAGCTATAATGATTGACTTGGGCCTATTAAGAGAACAACCTGAACGTATAATCGGTTTAATCAAAAGAAAAGACCCATCCTATGACGCACAAAAACTCTATGACTGGGACATTCAACTACGTAAGTTACGGGTTGAAGTCGAAGAGTTGCGTCACAAAAAGAATGATTTAGCAAAACAGGGCAAATCCGGGGTAACTGATGAATTGCGTGCTCTTTCAATTAAAGTAAGCAAAGAGCTAAAAGAAAAAGAAGAGGCGCTTGAGCTTCTCGAAAAAGATTTTAAAGCTCTGTATCTCTCGTGCCCCAACCTTCCGGAAGAATCTATCCCTGTTGGCGGTAAAGAATCCAATAAAGTAGTAAAAACCTTTGGTGCTCAAAAAGATTATGGGTTTCCACTCAAAAATCACGTGGAATTGAGTACCGCATTAGGCTGGCTTGATTTTGACGCAGCTACCCGCATGACGGGCAGCAACTTTGCTCTCTATAAGGGAGACGGGGTTAAATTAATGTATGCGCTGACCATGTTTATGCTTAAAAATAATATCAAGCATGGCTATAGTACGGTTCTTCCTCCTTATTTAGTAAATGAGCAATCATTAGTTGTTGCAAGTAATTTCCCTAAATTTAAAGACCAAGTATATGCAGTTACTGAAGATAAATTATATTTGACCCCTACTGCAGAAGTTAATTTAACAAATATGTATCGTGATATGATTTTGACTGCGACTGAGTTGCCCATTCGCATGACTGCATGGACCAGCTGTTTCCGTCGTGAAGCAGGGGGATATGGTGCCCAAGAACGAGGCCTCATTAGAATCCATCAATTTGAAAAAGTTGAGCTGGTAACCTTATGTGAACCTGAACATTCACAACAAGAACAAGATCGCATGCTTGCGTGTGCGGAAGATATTTTACAACAACTTGGCTTGCACTATCGTATTAGTTTACTGGCAGCACAAGATTGTTCATTTGCGTCTGCCAAAACCTATGACATTGAAGTATGGTTGCCGGGACAAAAGCAGTATTATGAAGTTTCTTCTATAAGTAATTGCACCGATTTCCAATCACGCCGCGGAGCAATTCGCTTTAAGCGATCCTCCGAAAGCAAGAGTGAGCTGGTAGCAACCCTTAATGGATCATCAATAGCCTTGTCACGTTTATTTGTTGCATTGCTGGAAGTCTATCAAAATCCCGATGGCTCAGTGACGATTCCGGAAGTTCTTAAAAAGGAAGCATTGTTTGTATGATTCCCAACGTAGCTCATAAAATAAAGCAGATCGAAATTCACACCAAGCGATTAATGCAAGTGAATCTATTAGGACAAGCGCGTTCACGTGTAAAAGGTTCTGGATTAGAGTTTGATCAATTGCGTGATTATGAGATGGGTGATGATGTACGAGCAATTGATTGGAATAGCTCTGCGCGTAATAATAAGTTATTAATCAAACAGTTTAATGATGAACGTCAACGGACTATTATCATTGCACTTGATATTTCGCATTCATGTTTTTATGGTTCAGATGCACAGTTAAAGGAAGATGTATTAGCGCAATTTGCAGCAATCATTAGCTATGCAGCAATGGTGAATAAAGATGAAGTTGGGTTGTTATTGTTTAACCGAAAAGTTCATCTTTACATTCCGCCTGCAAAAGGCAGAGCACATGTACAACTGATTTTAGAAAAAATATTTTCGGCAGAACCACAATCAGGTGAAACGAATTTTGAAGTGGCTTTAGATTATCTTGCATCACTGCGCAAAAAAAATGCGATGGTATTTTTGATTTCTGATTTCATTACTCAAGAGTTTGAAAGAAAGTTAGCAATTGCATCGCGTATGTATGATATTGTTGCGATCAGGATACTTGATGAATTTGAAAAGAAATTTCCTGTTTCAGGATTAATTCGTGTGCATGATAATGAAACAAATCAAACACATATTCTAGATGTCCGTAATAAAAAAAATAACGATCTTGCTACGATTCTTGAGCAACGGTTAGAAGAACAGAACAAGATCTTTAGTCGTTATCGTATTGATCTTCTAGAGGTTAGTAATAGTGGACAACCCATTGATCAATTAATTAGCTTTTTTAAAACACGGGCATTGCGATAATTATGAATGAGATGCAACTTTACGACATTTACGAACATTGGCATGTGCCGTTTTGGCAAACAACATTATTTAAGGTGCTTGCTGGTGGAATTTTGTTAATGCTTATTATTGCAGTAATTCTTATTTATTATAAACGCCACTATAAGGTACAAGAGGTTCCTGCTGGGCAGCGTGCTTTGAATGCATTAAATGCATTAGAGAAAACATCGATTACGACTAAAGAAGATGCGCAAGCAGTTTATTTTAAATTGACCGATATTTTAAAAAATTTTTTCCAACATCAATATGGAATTCCTTTTAATGGAATGAGTGATGCAGAAATGATTACTGCATTGCGAACCACACCAATGCCTCATCAATTAATGCCATCATTAGAAAAAATGGTAGATGCAAGCATGCATGTAAAATATGCACAGCATGATGCTTTGCAACCTGAATTGTTACATCATATTTCGATGGCAAAAAATATTATCCAAAAAATTATATAATCAACGAGTTAAGCATTTATGAGTTATTCTTGTCAGGGTACTACCAGATCTTTATATATTCATTGGCCATTTTGTCCTTATAAATGCCACTTTTGCCCTTTTGTAGCTATTGCTGGGCAAGATCGTTTTATGGGGCGCTATAATGAGGCACTCTTAAAAGAAATTCAAAAATATGTTAATTCTCAGACTTCAAAACTCTCTCTAGATACTATCTTTCTGGGTGGTGGGACTCCTAGTACGTGGCCTGACACTTTGCTACTTGACACGTTTGGTACACTAAGAAAGGAATTTAATTTTAACGAGCATATTGAAGTTACTATAGAAGTTAACCCGGGTACCGTGCGTCCAGAACAGTTTGCGGTTTGGAAAGCCGCAGGAATCAATCGTTTGAGTATTGGTGTACAGGGCCTGAAGGACTCAGTGTTGAATAATTTGAACAGAAAACAATCGAAAGAAGACGTTTTTTGGGTTTTGGAAAATGCCCATAAACAGTTCGATAATATATCCGTAGATCTCATATTAGGGCTTCCTGATGTCAGTGAGCAAGAATGGAAAGAGCTGCTGGCGCAGGTTGTGAAATGGCCTATTAAGCATGTATCGATCTATTTCTTAACGGTACATGAAGAAACGTTATTATATTACCGTGTTCAGAAAAACGATGTGACATTATGTTCTGACGATAGCATGGTTGACCTCTATCAATGGACAATCGAGCATTTAAAAGAGCATGGGCTTCATCAGTATGAAATATCGAATTTTGCGCGTGAAGGTTATAAATCACAACATAACAGTGTCTATTGGGATCGCAAGCCCTACAAAGCATTTGGATTAGGAGCATGTTCATTTGATGGAACTTCTCGTTACCAAAATCAAAAACAGTTAATCAAATATTTAACTGATATCGAGCAAGATAAAGACATAACAATGTTTAGTGAAACGTTGACAGCTACACAAGTATATTTAGAGCGGGTTATGTTGGGCTTGCGTCGATCAGAGGGAATAAAGATTGATGATTTAATGCGTGATGTGCCACAAGCTCATCAAGATCATATTGTGCAAACAATTGAACTTTTACATGCGCATAAATTTCTCTATAAAAAAGATAATCATATTATCTTAAGTGCGGCCGGTTTGGCAGTACAGAATGATATCGCTGCGCGTTTATCATTATAAAAGGAATAGTAATAAGTGTTATTTAGTAAATATTTTTTTTTAATTTTTAACTTATGTTGGGGATTGCTATGGCAAAGCATGTTGGTGTAAAACTTCCGGATGATTTGATTCGCATTTTAAAAATGGGACAAACCGTCGCTGTTCTATCAACTTTTTCTGAAAAAGGTTTGCCACACACAACACCTATTCAGTGTATCTATCCTAAAGGTCTTGAAAGTATTTTAATTTCAATCAATAAAGATCATACAGGTTATCACAACATGGTATGGCAGAAAAAAGTTATGCTTTGTTTCTTGGATGAAGGCAACGTCGCATATAGCGTTTTAGGCCGTGCTGGAGTTGTTAGGGCTCCATCCTTAGTACATCCATTGATGAATATTGTTCGTATTGATATCATCGATATCAAAGCTGATCGTTCAGTGTTGACTCGTGTGGAGTCAGGAGTTCGTTGGAGCTATACATCATGGGAAGCTGAAGAACTTTCAAAGGCTTTAATGAATGAACTTAAAGAGCTTTCAGAAACGCTTTAGGATTTAAGATATAAGGAAAGTGTATATGCAGAACAACAAAATGCGTGCACTGATGGTAAGTAGTGCTCTGTTGTTGGGAACTTGTTATGCCCAAGAAGAATCAGTTTCAGAATTAATTCCTGTGCAAGAAGTTGCGCCGGTAATAACTGAATCTGTTATTGAGCCTACAAGTCTTGTAGAAACTCCTGTCACCGCTATGCCAATAGAACCGATTGAGCCTGTTCCTGTTGTATCCGAACAGGTTCAAGAAACGGCGGCAGTGCCTGCTTCTACTCCAGAGCAAGATGAAATTGAGATTAAAGGAATCGATACTGTTGATATTGCGCAACCAAAAGGTAATTGGTTATATAAACGCATCTGGTGGGAAAAAGCTGAACGTTTGTATGAAAAGATTAAGCAGCTTGCAAATGAAATTTCAGAATCTCGTATTGTTTTCTTCTTAAAGCGCCATGAACTTGATCGCACGGTAATCGATCCATTCTATTTATCTCTTGGTTTAGAACAAGGTGGATTAGAAGAAATAACCTCATATTTAACTTCTCAATTAGAACAAGAACGCGCAGCAGGACAGCTTGATGAAAAAGAGCAACAACTCTTGGATACTATTTCAGGTGAAAAGAAAACATTAGAGCAGTTGGGTCAAGGTGGGCAACGTGTTGCTAAGTTAGTAAATGCATTAGAAGATGCGCTTATTAAACTTCTTGAGCAAGTTAATCAAGCACGCAGTTACGAGCAATCAGCATGGGATAACTTTAAAGCAATTAATCGTGAATTGAGTGATAAACGTGCGCGTGAACTGTATTACAACATGGATAGTTATTGGAAAAATCTGAATAATATTAATGCTTACCTAACAGATTCTTACACTAAATACTTTGAGCAATTAACCGGTAAAGTAAAAGAAGAGGTTGATTCGATTCAAGGGACTATTCAAGGACTGAAAGAAAAAGGCGTTGATATTAAAATGCAAGCTCAGAAGTTGCGCACTGGCTGCAAAATAACTGATTCAGAGCAAGAAGCCCAACAGCCACAAGAATCCACAGGAATTTTATCAACCATTTGGGGCTGGATTAAGGCGCCATTTGTGTTGATCGGAGATACCGTCAGTGGAATCTTTGGTATGTTTGGTGGCGGCAATGAAGAAGTGGTTCTTGCAAGACCAGCTGCTAAAGCAACTCAAGAAAGCATCGATGTTGAAGCGGAAGTCCAAGAAGATCAGCAATAGCTCTTTCTGACACCCATCAAAGCTCAAAATAAGGTTTGATAACAGCTTTATTTTATGATACATTTTTAAGCGTTATTTTGAGATTGCCGAGGTGGTGAAACTGGTATACACACAGCCTTGAGGTGGCTGCGGGAGAAATCCTGTAGGGGTTCGAGTCCCCTCCTCGGCACCAGTCTTTATTCGATTACTCATCCTGGGCTGATCGAAGGATGCCTTTTGGGCGTCAATGATGATTATTTAGGTTTCAAATGATTAACACTCTTTTTTGGTAGTAAGGAGCTCGGCATGAATGTTACCGCACGACGTAGCATATTTTCTTGGTTTACATTTTGGATTGTTTTAGCGCTTTTATGCGGTTATATGTTATGGCCACTTCGCAAAACATTACGTTTTGGTATTGATTTGGTGGGTGGAACATTTATCACCTTAGAAGTTCAAACCGATAAAGCGGTTGAAGCCGAACTATATGCAAAGTTACAAAGCATTACCAATAAACTTAAAGAATCTAATCAAGAACAACCGGTTATTAAAGCCGTTGAGAATAATTCAATTGTCTTAACATTCTCTTCAGCAGCAGCAGCACAAAAAGCAGCACTTGCCATTGAAGCGCAAGATAAAGAAGTAAGTATTAATTCTAGCAATGAAAAAGTATCTATTACCTTACCAGATGGCATTGTTAGACGCATTAAAGAAAATGCAGTAGCCCGTAACGTAGAAGTGTTACGCAACCGTTTAAATAAACTGAGCGTTGAGGAAATTACCATAGCAGCACAAGGTGAAAGAAATATCATCGTTGAGTTGCCAGACGTTTCAGATCCACAACAAGCAAAAGCAATGATTGGTAAAGCTGCGGTATTAGAATTCAAGCTCGTTGAAAAAATGGGTAAAACCCCTGATGATATTTTATACGATCTTGATGGTATCTTACCCGGTGATATGGAAATTTTACCCAGCCAAGAAGAAGTAAATGGTGTTGCGAGCCACTATTATTTAGTTTCTCGTTTTGCTGAAGTTACCGGAAAAGATCTGCACGATGCACGTGCTCAATTAGGAGATCGTGGCGGAGCGCAAGTTAACTTTAGATTAACCAGTGAAGGCGGCGAACGTTTTGAAGAGTTAACCGGAAGAAATATTGGCAAACCTTTGGCGATTGTTCTTGATAATACGGTAGTTTCTGCTCCCCGTATTAATAGCAAAATTTCCACCGAAGGTTCAATTACGGGTGGTTATAAAATTGCTGAAGCTAAACAGTTGGCAATGCTCTTAAATTCAGGAGCATTTGTAGCGCCAGTAACTTTTGAAGAGGAGCGCCAAATCGGCCCATCATTGGGGGCCGCATCTATTAGACAAGGACTTGTTTCTTGCTTAGTTGGATTGGCTGTATTGTTTGTGTTCAGCGTAATTTTCTATAAGTTATGTGGAATCTTAGCTTTCATTACCTTGCTCTATAACTTATTGCTCATCTTAGTGGCATTAGCATTCTTGCGTGCTACCCTTACCCTGCCGGGTATTGCCGGAATGGTCTTAACCGTCGGTATGGCGATCGACTCATCGATTTTGATCTTTGAACAGATTAGAGAGGCTTTAGGTAATGGTATGACTATCAGAAAAGCGGTAAATACCGGTTTCTCTGATGCGATGGTAGTAATTCTTGATGCGAATATTACGACCTTTATCGTAGGTGCGGTACTCTATTACTTTGGTACCGGTCCTATTAAAGGCTTTGCGGTAACCATGATGTTGGGTATCATTTCTACCCTTATTACCGGTTTGTTTTTCCTAAAAGCTATGTTTACCTTCATTTTAGATAGATTTGATGTTCAAAAGCTTAGAATTTAGTGTATAATATAAGTAATTAAATAAGGCTACGTAGCTCAGTTGGTTAGAGCGGCGGAATCATAATCCGTAGGTCCGGGGTTCGA
>CAYSAX010000014.1:10828-14465 GCA_964429045.1 uncultured Pseudomonadota bacterium | reverse complement strand
GCACAACCATTAGCAGCAAAAATTAGACCCAAAAGTTTAGATGAATTTATTGGGAAAGCCCATTTAGTGGGCACCGGAAAGCCACTGCGCATCGCCATCGAAAAAAAACATATATTTAGCTTCATTCTTTGGGGTCCGCCCGGAGTGGGCAAAACCACCCTTGCGCGTATTTATGCCAAGGCAATCAATGCGGATTATTATGAACTTTCTGCTGTTTCGGCATCCAAAGATGATATTAAAAAGATATTAGAAAAGACCTACAATTTAGGCATCGAACAAAAGCAGACCGTCCTCTTTTTAGATGAGATTCACCGCTTTAATAAAGCACAGCAAGACTTTTTACTTCCCTATGTTGAGACCGGTCAATTAATTCTTATTGGTGCAACGACTGAAAACCCAAGCTTTGAAGTAATCTCTGCACTCTTGTCACGCTGCCAAGTCTTTACCCTCAAAGAACACTCAGAAACTGATATTGCTGCCATTATTGATCGCACTTCTTTATCAGTTGATCAAGATGCTAAAGAATGGCTTGCACGCATGGCCAATGGCGATGCTCGCCAGGCAATCTCATTATTAGAAAACACTTCCCGTTTATATGATACAATCAATATTGAGCATTTAAAAAGCGCCTTACAAAATACTCATTTGCGCTATGATAAAAAAGCTGAAGAACATTATAATACCATCTCAGCCTTCATTAAATCGATGCGTGCATCTCAACCGGATGCTGCTTTATATTATCTAGCCCGCATGGTTCAAGCTGGTGAAGATCCAACCTTTATTGCGCGCAGAATGGTAATCTTTGCTTCCGAAGATATTGGCCTTGAAGATCCAATGGCCCTCAATGTGGCGAACAATGTTTTTAGAGCGGTTGAGATTATCGGCTACCCTGAATGTGCAATTAACCTATCCCATGGAGTGTGCTACTTGGCTCAAGCCCCCAAAAGCAAAGCTTCTTACTATGCTTATTTTGAAGCGGTTGATGATGTAAAAGAGCATGGCAATTTACCAATCCCTTTAAACATCAGAAATGCGCCGACAAAGTTAATGAAAAACCTGGGGTACGGTAAGGGTTATGAAAAATATACTGACGATTGCTTATTACCTGCTAAACTTAAGAACAAAAAATATCTAAAATAGCGTAGGTAAGACTTTATGCATAAAATAATATTATTTTTTTGCATCACATTATTTGTAAATAGTTTTTCATCAGAATTACATAAACCATTAACGGTGTATGCAGTTCCTTGTTTATACGCTAAATATGAATTATATGAATATCTAGATCAGATTCTTCCTAATTGCAATAAGGTAGATAAAACCCACTGTGCGTTCCACGAACCAAAAACGTACCAACGTACCAATGTTGTGCATGTTCCCACTCCACGATACCCCTATGCAGACCTTGGCCAAGATCAATGCATGAAACCTTTGCAACAAGCTGTTAAGCAAACCCCTACTGATAATGGACTTATTTATGCCCTTTCTCAAGGGGCAGCAACGGCTTTAAATTATATTGCACATAATGAATCAGACGATATTAAATCACTTCTTCTTGAAGGAACGGTAGCAAGTGGAAATAGCGCTATTTGCTACTCGGTAAAAAAACGATATGTCGGCGAGTGGGCAGGTCATCTTCCTGCCGCATATTATTGGACTCCTTATTTGGTAAAAGGTGGGTTTCTCCCCTATTGGCCCGGGGGCAAACAACCGATCAAATCCATAGATCGGATAATAAATACCGATAAAGTTTTCATTCTTGCCCATTCAACAAAAGACTGTGTCGTTTCTTATGATGATTCGTGTGCCCTCTATTATGGCCTACTTAAAAATGGAAATAAAAACACTTACTTTTTATCCTCCTCTGATCATCAAAGACATGTATATCTTTTAGAAGATCCTATATTAGCAAGGGCAGCCATTGCTATTTTAGGCAAGCATAGAATTTTGCCTAATATGCATGAAGAAGTTGATCTTTCCCCTTATCAGCCTGATCCTGAGCAATTTAGAAAACAATATGAAGAATTACGCGCAAAAGAAACAAAACACGAACTGGTGAAATACGGGTTAATCGCAGCTGCAACCCTAGCGGCCGGCAAATTTCTTTCTAAACGGGTACCTCAATTTGTGGCCAATATAGCTTTAAGAAAAGTGGGCGCTCATCAATAATAAGCCATAACTTTAACTATTTTTAGCAATTTACCCTAAACTATTGCATTTTAAAGCCCCATTTTGCTACCTTAAAGGTAGTATAAATTAGGAGTATTTTTATGTTTAAAAAGAATGTTTTAATAGCTTTAGTAACGGTTTTTTCCGTTATTTCATTATCAGCGTTAACTAATGCAGAATGGCAACCAGTTAAGCCTGCTACATTAGAACCAGCAAAAGCACGTTGCACCGATCAAATATCTTGCAAAAACAACCCAAAATGCCAGTGCTATTGCTCAGTAAAATGTGGTCCGCGTGATAAAAAATCAACGGACAATCCTATTTGGGTGGAAAAAGATAATTTAGGTCATCATTGCTATTGCGCTGACCGCGATTGGAATTTAAGAAATCAGTGTCCAATTGAAAAAGGTGTTCTTGATTCTAAGAATGACCCAATGGATATCGAATAATTAATCGATCCACTAAAAATTACACTCCTCTTATAAAACTGCTTAAAAGCTTTTTATAAAAGGAGTTTTTGTTTTAAAAATAGTTATAACCGTGCCGGCATTCGTTCTCTAAAAATTAAATGATGATCTTTTATGTATTGTAATAATTGATTGTAAGTTTCTTGTCGTTGCTCCGGAGAATCACCTTTAATTTGGAAAAATGGAATTACTTGTTCTGGCGATTGAATATTAGGTAAACAAAAGCCAGCAATCTCAGATCCCATTTCAGGAAATTTGGTTCGAACGTGAAATAAGTCCCCTACACCCAAAAGGCTTAATAACGTTATTACCGGTGGAATAAAAAACATATTATTAAGCGGTCCATTTAAATATTTTTGTTTATCAATAAATACAACATATCCATATTTTTTATGATCACGCATGTGAGAATACGGACATGAACCTTTATGATATAAACATCCACTTAATAAACTGCTACCAAAAGACATTGATCGATTGGGTAAATACTTCGGGTCATGAAAGTCATCTACAAAGTCAGAACCCCGATAGATGGGAAATTGGCCAGTATTATAAGCATTATATTCTATAGCAATTGCTCGTTCGATATCTTGTTCATCTATTTTTTTTGATTTATTTATACTTTTTATTGCGGCTTTAATGGATGCATCAAAGGTTAAGGGATACAGCTTTTTTTCTCCTTTAAATAATTTTAAGATTGGGTTCAATGGAGGGGGCGTTATTTGTGTTAAAATATAATTATTTACCACTAAATGCAGCTGTTGCCAATAGCCAGGAAATAGATTTGAATCCTTCAAAAGTTGCAGTCCCGATGCATTTTTCGGATTAAACAAAAACTTTACTCCAAGTTGTTTTGATCGATCCTTTTTATACTGGAAAAATAACAGTTCATATAAAACTGTTGGAATAAATGTCGCTTCAATTCCCGAGTTGGGCAATTGCTGCTGAATCTTTTCATTCATCGCCTTGCGATCCCGCATCGCAAACGATTCCGAAATTGC
>CAYSAX010000014.1:0-10818 GCA_964429045.1 uncultured Pseudomonadota bacterium | reverse complement strand
TTTTTCAATCCTCGCCTTCATTGCAGACGTATAATATCTGCCCTACGCCACACTCATAGGAACTTGCGTTTCAAGCATATGATTGTAAAGCACCATATGTTCTTCCGAGGTTATGTTCCAACCATTCTTTTTATAAAAAAGTGTTTCAGCAGATATACTCGCAGAATACAATACCGCAATAATTAAAAGCCCTTTAAACATTTTTCCCCCTTTTTAAAAAGCTTTTTATACAAATTTAATTTAATAATAGAATATTTTTAATTTAAAATTCAATACAATTTTAATAAGCTCGTGCATTTCCCTTATAAAAAAATCTAATATGAACTATGAAAAAAATAAGGAATATTATCAATGCAAATTTCAACTAAACTCTGGAAAAATTGGGGTAACAATCAAAGATGCACTTCTCCTATCATCACTCCCAAAAATGTAAAAGAACTTCTTTCAATCATTAAAAAAGCAAAAAAAGAAGGCGTTAATATCCATGCGTACGGTTCTGCACACTCCTGGAGTGATATTGTGTGCGTTGATGGCTATTTAGTAAACACCGATCAATTAAATAAAATTGTGGCAGTAGATAAAAAAAAGCGTCAAGTTACCGTTCAGGCAGGAATTAAACTGCATGATCTTAATAAAGAGTTAGAAAAGCTGGGATTATGCTTGCCTAATCAAGGCGCAATAACCAAGCAAAGCTTAGCAGGCGTTGTTTCTACCGCGACACATGGCTCAGGAAAAACCGGCACCTTTGCCAGCTTTGTGGTGAGCGTTCAATTAGCAACAGCAGATGCAAAACTGATTACCATTTCCCCCACGCAAAATAAAGATTTATGGCCTGCAGTACGCACCAGCGTAGGATCACTGGGTATCATGACTGAATTAACAATCCAATGCCAACCGCTCTTTTATCTCAAGCGCATCTATAAACAGACCAGTTGGCAACAAGCATTAAAAGAATATGAAACCCTCTTAGATGATAATGATTACATGGAATTTAATTGGGAAAAAGAAGATGATTCGGTTCACATTAAAATCCACAATCGTATCGACGAGCCGTATGATATTACCGTGGACGAAAAAACTAAAAAAGCATCAGCAAAATATTCTAAAAATGTAAGCTATAAAATGCTAGCAGGAACTTTGAGGGTAAAATATCTTGAAGAAGAGGTTGCTGTCCCGCGTAAACAATTTGTAGCAGCCGCAAAAGCGGCACGCGATTTAGTTACCAAACAGTGGAAAAAAAATCATAAATTCGATGCGATATTATTTAGATTTGTAACTCAAGAAAAAGATAATCTACTCAGCCCTGCCGGCGATAGCGATGTGGTATATTTTAGTATTATTACCAATGCTAAAACAGGATATAAGTCTTTTTATAAAGAATATTATGATCTCTTGCTCTCTTTTGGAGGCCGTCCTCATTGGGGCAAAATAAACTATCTTACTCACCAAGACGCTCGTGGACTGTATGGCAAAAAACTTGATGCATTTATAAAGGTCCGCAAAAAATTAGATCCTCATGGGCTTTTTTCTAATGAATTTACGCAACGCATCTTTGGCTGGTAGCTGTTACTTTTTATGAGCACCCATATGGCGTGCACGAATACTTGCTTCCGCTTTTTCACGAGTCATGGAGTGAGCAATCACTTGCCATTTACCATTTTCAAATTTTAGGATCGGAAACCCTTTAGTTTTGGTCTTTTTTCCAACTTTGTAAGGCATGATAAACTCCTTTTTTTATGCGTGACGCACAAATTCCCACACAATCGGTTTGGTGCAACTGCGGCATGGGGGAAATCGATGACCCTTAGCAAGAGGAATTTCGCGTTGCTGCTCCGTCTTGCAATCGCACCCTTTTATACGATAGACGCCGGATTCAGGACATATTTGCCCAATATGAAATTTGTCTTCTCTTTTAATCATAAACCAACTCCTTTTTATAAAACTTTATGAGTAATCAGTTGTATAATGCAACTTTTTTGCATAAAAAAAGCCTCGGTGAAATTCACCAAGGCCTTTAATTGATTAAAAATTTATTGAGCTTCTGGCGCAACACCATCAAGATGGGCAATAAATTCTCCCGCCCATATTCCGGGTATTAAGAATGGTTTAGTCAGGAAGCACACCATATTTTGCGTACTATTACGTTTAGTTTCATAACCCAGGAAACCGGAATCGGTCCACTGTGGTAAACGGTAAACAGAATAAATTCCACCCAAAATAGAACCAGCGACAGTTGCAACTCCGGCCATTGCAGTCAATGGCTCTCTTGCTGCAGCGGTGATCCCTAATCCTGCCATAGTACCAAGCGCGGAAGCTCCACCAATAATAGTCATACCGGTACTCTGCACAACCGTATGAACGATATAATGGCCTAAGGTATGCCCTTCAGGCTTGTTTCTCGCTGCCATAATAGTAGCTGGTTGTATCAAATTCATTACAAGTAGAAAACCAATTAATTTACATAGTAATTTCATAAACTTATCCTTAAAAAATATAGACTATTACTTTAAGTATTTCATAGTTTCAATTTTTGTCAATTAATTCCATTTGTCAATTAATTATACTTGTGCGTTTCTTTAATTTCGTGAAAGATTATAAATTTTTTGCTAAGAACTTTTCTACCTCAGCATAAAATTTGAATCTATTTTCCGGGCGCGCAATACCATGACCTTCATCGGTAAAAAGAAGGTACACATAGTCAATATTTTTATTTTTTAAAGCCTGCACAATCTGTTCAGATTCAGACTGCTTAACCCGCACATCATTGGCACCATGAGCAATAAATAATGGAATTTTTATTGCATCAATATTAAACAAGGGAGATCGGGATTTCAGAAACTCTTCATCTTGCAAGGACCCAATTCTCTTTTCCCATTGCGCCAGTGACCAATAGGGAGGCAATGTTTTTAAAACTGTTATTAAATTACTAGGCCCGCAAAAATCGATGGCACAGCAATACAAATCCGGAGTTTTAGTAACTCCCATTAAGGTTGCATAACCGCCATAAGATCCGCCAAAAATAGCAACTCTTTTTGGATCTGCAATGCCTTGTTCAATTGCCCAAGAAACTGCGTCGGTTAAATCATCTTGCATTTGAGCGCCCCATTGCCCATTTCCGGCAGCTAAAAAATGCTTTCCAAAACCCGATGATCCTCTAAAATTGATCTGCAAACAGGCATAGCCTTGGCTGGCAAGCCATTGCACCCGTGAGTCAAAACCCCATACATCACGCGCAAATGGGCCCCCGTGCACCAAAAGAACAAGCGGTAGATTTTGAGCAATAGTATTTATCGGACAGGTTAAATATCCTTCCAATAACAATCCATCGCGTGACACTAAAGAAATCGGTTCCATTGATGCAAGTTCATAGCTATTTAATTCCGGCCGTGTGGCAAATATGAAAGTAGCTTCTTGGGTTACTTGATCAAACAAATAATATTCGTATGACTTATTATCATACATAAAGCCTAAAATCCATAGCTTTCCGCTGGCACTTTTATGCATCACATGTAAATCACCTGCGCTAATGGATTGGATACCCCAAAGCGTTGGTTGCAATTCTTGATCTAGCGCCTGATATTCTAATCGTTGCTTTTGCCAGCAAATAATTTCAGGCTCATAGGTATTCGTATTAAAATAGACATGCTCAATGTCATAGACATCATCAGTCGCAATAAGTGTTTGGGTTCCGGTGGCAATATCTATTTTAGACAGGGATCTGGTATTTCTATCAATAGAACTATTTAAATAAAGAGATTTACCATCGAAAGAAAAACCCAGAACAGCACAGTATAAATCATCTTTGAGTGTATCTTCAAATTCGACATGTAACAACGTACGCCATTCAGCATTAACTGAATCACGCACTAAAAGAGATTGCGTGCCATCTTCGTGCGTTGCAATCGCCGCACGCACATGCAATTGTGCATCGGCGCACCACATAGATACATTTCCGGGATTTTGCGCAGCAAGCGTTAGCTCTCCACTAATAAGATTTAAACGATAGGCGTCAAAAATCTTGGGATCTCTGTTGTTTAGCAGCACGATAATATCATTTGGAAAATTTTTATCCCAACGACCAGGCACTTGCGCTTTAACATCATTAAAAGGGGTAAGATCTTGGATCTGGCTCGTTTCTAAATCAATGCAAAAAAGATGATAGTTTTCATTTCCATTAGAATCTTGTAAATAAAGAATCTGTTTATTGTTAAACGCCCACCAATAGGTAAAAATTCCGCGCTTAGTTTCATGAGTAATTACATGATCATCATCTGTGCCAATGGTTTTAACCCAAATGTTTAAAACCCCATTATCAGGCGCACAGTATGATAATCTTTTTCCATCAGGGGAAAGTAATGGACACGCTTTTTCAGGATTTCCAAATAAAACAGACATAGGAATTGTAGCGTATGCAGCATTTGTCAGCAAAATCGATACAAAAATAGTTAATAAATTTCTGTGTAACATATATTAGTTCTTTCGTATTTTTTTATACTCATTCCATAATGATTTATGATACGTATTATGGCCACCTTCACTGGCAATCACACTGTAGGTTTTACCCGCATTGGTATTCTTTAAGCGCTCAATAAATTCAGCATCATCTTTATTGCCAATCATCTCATCAGGATTTTGAAAATGAACTAGTATGTTCATATTCAGTCCTTTAAGTAATGAAATCGAATCGATGGGCCGCATATTATTATCGCGATACCGCTTTGCAAGAACTGCCATATCATAGCCAGGCTTAAACTGCATAATTTCATCCATCGATTTTAATGGGCAATCTAAGATGATCATACCCTTTTGTAAGGCCACTATAATTTTCTTTTTACCTTCAGCATCAATACCAATTTTTTTCAGCGCCTCATCGTGGCTCGATTGATTTAAGAAAGAAAGAACATTAATAATCGCCCCCCCTCCGGCAGAAAATCCGTATAAGCTTACTTCATCTACGCTGCCATCAATAACCAACTTTTTAAGAAGATAAAAAATTGGCATAATCTCTTCCGGCTTGCCAAAAACCGTTTGATACACGGTTAATTTTCGGCGGATACAATCATAATCCGGAAAATTGAAACTTATCAAATGATCAGGGATCGCTTTAAACGAATGAACAACTTCCCCAACCTGGCAACTACTGCCATACCCATGACAACAAATAGTGACGCCCGAATTTGTTTGTTTTCCGGGCATCACTTTAATTCCAAGATCGTATGAAAATGGATGGGATTCTTTTAATAAATTTTGAAGTTCAGATTTTGTCACTGCATGGTTGTGCATATAACACATTGTCAGTATCAATAATTGAAACTGCTTCTTGATCATCTTCGATTACCTCTTTTAATGAGTTTAGATTCTGATCATGTGTTTTTAAATATTCAAGCGCCGCTTCAACACGGTATTCATGAGCTGGATGTGCGCCATATGGAGTGTAATGATAAATCCATCGGTTAACTTTATTAAATCCATGCCATGCTTTTGATAAATAATAACGAGCATTGAGTTGAATCCGGTCAGTAAAGCCAATCTCATTTTTGGTCTCTACTAATAAATCAGACGTCTGATCAAATTGTACATCTTTATTATGATCTTTCTCTTGCAACAAGGTAAAGAAGTCTGCTATTCCTTGCGCTTTGCCATGTTCACAGGCAAATAAATCTGCTTCTTTTTCAAAACTTTTATTGATAATGAAAGCAGTTAAAACAGATGTCCACCATGCTGTCATATATCCATCGGTAACTGAATGTATATTAGCTTCAGCTTGAGTTCTAAAAAATTTAGGGCTCTGCAAATAATCTTTAAGTAATTTTACTACAAAATAGCTTCCACACGAAATAGCCAAAATTTTATTAACATGATTATGTTTTATGTGCCCAATTTCATGAGCAATGATCGCCTCTAATTCACGGCTATTCGTTTCATTAATAATTTGGCGGCCAATAATAATTGCTCCGCTACTCATAAACATTTTAGATGCTGCTGCATTAAAAAAGCCTCTACCGGTAGAAATAAATACCGTTGGAGTCTCAATATTATTTTTCTTACATAAGCCATCAACGTAATTGTATAAAACCGGCATCGTCTCTGCATTAACAACGATGGGTTGAAAAAAGAAAAATATAAAGCGTAGCATCCGTTGCACGGGCGTAAGAGTTTTATAATTTTCTATATCTCTATTAAGACTTGGCAGGCCTAATGGCGCATCCTCACTAAAAACTACTTTATACTTTTCAGAAGTTTCAAAAGCTTTGAGCTCTTCTTGATAAATACTTTCAGCTGATAACATTGTTGCTGACATCAAACCGGTAAATAACATTACACGAATAATATTCATAGTTGCTTCCTTTTTGCAAAATATTTTGAGCATTTTACCGACTGTATTATACGCCTAAATAGTTTAATAGCCAATGCAATTACGTACGAGTTTTCACTTTATATGATGCAAGAACCTTTAAGATCTCACTATTATTCATCGTCAGCATATTGGGAAGTGAGACATGGAAATCACCAACCAAATCATTAAGTTTAAATAATAATGCATACGGCCATGTTAATCGCTTTTTGTATGCGTGCATATCATGCAAACGAATCTCTACAAACTCTTGGCCTTTAACGGTGGTTATTTGCACCCGCTCAACAATATGCCATGGAATAAACGGCAAATTTTTAACCGCAACTCCTTCAGAGTTAACCGTAGCAACCGGTTTGTTTTCGAGCATGTGGTATAATAAATACACGCAAAACCCGAGCAATAAAGTAAACACGGTTGAAATCCACCAGGCTGAAACTGGATGCCCCAATCGATGGAAGCCACCCGGCAATTTAAAAAGCCATCGTGAACTTATATATGCTGGGTTTTGCCAAAAATAAAAGATTCCTATCAGGGATACAATAAAAAGCATGGTAAAGATGCTTGCAATCAGATAAATGCGTTTCTTTTTATAATAAATAGTAATCATATTTTTTTATTTAGCTTCTGCTTTTGCTTTTTCACTGAGATAAGCGTTTCTGTGTGTTTTTCGCTTCATCTCTTCTTTAACTCTTAAACTTTCTTTTGCAATGATGCTTTCTTCAAGAGCTTTTTTGCAAAATTCGCTCATGCCAAGCTTTGCAATATATTCATCTTTTTGCTGACCAGTTAAAATAAAGACAAGATCATTAACTGATGGGATCCCTTCTTCAAGTACGGTTAAAAACACACCGCGCAAACGTTGTTGTGGTCCATTGAGCGGTTGGCCATCCTGCGCCGTGAGCATATTCTTTGCTTCTTCAAATTCCCCTATTCCATTAATAAATCTAAATGCAGTTGTTCCCACACGAGCTTCAAGACGCGCACACGCGGTATGCGGAGTTTCCGTCATTAAACCGCTGACTTTAATCTTTTGCTTATTATCTGGCTCAGTAATTATAATCACATCACCCGGATGCAATGTTTCTGTTGAAAGCGATATACCATCAACATGTAGATTATCTCCAAGAATATGCGCGCCACCCAATACGTCCGAAACATCTGATCTCATTAAGGCTATTGCCACCAAATGTGGGTACTTAAAATCAGGCCGAGGCCCTTTATCTCCAACTAAACCTTGTTTTGTAATTAAAGCAGAAGGAACCATAGTACGCTTATTGGCCTCAGGGCGCACTACAATTGATTTTAAAGTGCCATATGACTGTAATTGTTTCTCACTTTTAATGGCCCTCAATTGTTCTGCAGTAACTTTAATACCTGGACTTCCTTTCTCACCCGGCACCGTATAAGTGTGTAATGGAGATGAAGCCATTGCAATCATCAATGAAGGACTAATTAATAATAATGCACTTAAAATTTTCATTTTTTCTCCTGATTTAAAAATTGTTATTTTAACAGCGTGAATAATACATATTTATTCTTGTTCATCTTCAAAGTCTTCGTCCTTCTCTTTATCGGATGACAGTATTTCTATTGCGCCATGATGAGGTTTATAATTGCTATCCAATGCCTTCTCACATTTGGATTTGTGTTCATTTAAATGTCCTGATTGTTTGTATGAATGCCCACAAACACATACATAGGGCCTTATATTGGTATGCAACACCGCATGTGGTCCATGATTACTTACCGTAGTTCCGCATACAAGACACTTATATTTACAACGACGGTCAGATGGATTTTTTGTACGCTCAAATTGGATCCCATGAGCTATGGCAATACTGACACCATGAGACAAGCGTTTATTTGAAGTAGAATTCATCGTAATTGCTGCACGCTTGAGAACAACAGTTGGTCCTGGGCTGACATGTGGCGAATTAACTTTTGTAAGTTCAATTTTGGGTTGCCGTGTATCTTTTTCTATCAAACGCACCAACTCCATCAAATCATCAGAGATCTTTTTGCCTTCCATTGCTGCAAGAGGAGAAATTACTAATAAAAATATCAGATAATAATTCATGCGTAATCCAATTTGATATTAAATCTGAGTGTAAACAATGATAAGATAACTGATTTTTTACTTTAAGTAAGGGCTGCTTTATACTTTCAGTAATATTTCAAGGAGTTTAAATTTATGTTCATTTTTACCGATGAAAACGAACAACGTTTTTTTGCAGGACTGGGCGAAATCATTGGATTTGGGGCTTTAGTTCAATTTGTTGCCAATATGTTTGGCATTGAGATTACTATCATTAATCCTATGACTATCGGCATTATCTTTGCGTATGCAATTGCATACTTTATTGCAGGAATAATTGAAAGATTTATAGAAAAGTAATAGCTACTTTATAAAAGCTCTTTTTTATTTTTAGGTTTTTGCTTACAGCAGTTCAAGTGTCTTTGCAAATTACAACTCTGGGTGAAATGTTTCTGACAATAATCACATATATATTCACTCGTACCCTCATGCACAGCCATATGATTAAGATAGTAATGATCGTTCGCGTAGGTATGCTTGCAAATGTGACAATAATTGTCTTTTCCCACGGAAGTTTCTCGCTTTAATTGTCTTCTTTCTCTTCTGTCAACTCGATCAAGCGTATAATCACTTAACTCATCATTTGCTTCAAACATCTGCTTAACAACGGTAATTAATGCAGTAAATTTTTCATTTCTATCAGACTGCATAGGAAAAAGAAAGCAACTGTGCACCACAAAAACGAATAGCACTTTTATTATTCTTTGCATAAGAAATTATATCCCGGTAATTAATTGATTCGTCCCTAAAAAATTTTACCTAAAATAATAATGAAATAACAGGCTTTTATAAAGAGTTTGGGCATTACTACTTCAAATAAAGAATAAAAAAACAACCCTGTCATTGTCTTCTTTGCTTATTATTGTCGCAAAGATAATAATAGAGGCCCGATACAAGGACCTAATGATTAATTCTTGATCTTTAGTATCGAGATATTTTTAACTAGAAGCATGAAGATTAAAAATGTAAATATTTATTGCAATCCCCAAGCGCAATGCCCGGTGATTGAATTTATGAATCAGCTTACTTTGTCAGGCCAAACACTATTATTTCATAAACTAGCGATGGTTAGAGTAGGCATTTATACTGAGTGCATTGCGCTCGAGGAAAATATCTGTGCTATTCGCTTTCATGAAAACAATAAAGAGCTCGCTTTTTATTTTGGCATAAGCTTATCCAACATCATTCTTATGAATGCAGGCTTAGTTAAAAATCATGAAAAAGATTCTAAAAAAGCACTTTTATATTGGAAAGACTATAAACGCACAAACTATAAACAAGATTATCTCAATTTCAATGAAGAGCTCTTTAAAAAGCTGCAGGATAAATCATTTACTATTGAGTATTTAAAATCAACGATCGTTGATCCTCAAAAAAAGCTTTTTATTTTAGCACTGAAAGATATGCTGCAAGCACATTTGATCGAAAATTCAGACATAACTTTTAAAACAAAACTGAATACCCAAAAGCTTGCACAATTACTCATGAAGAAACATGCGGCTAAAGTTTTAACACTTCCAGATATTTTAACTGCATTGAGCTTATATTTAGCGGTTCACTCGATTAAATAAAAGACACTCGTAACATTCATTCTGTTTTCTTCATGTGCGCATGTGCGTACAAGATTATATCCTCATTTTCTACCGTAACACCATTCAGAATAATATGCGGATAATTAAATAGTTTTGCCCACAACAAAGTTATTTTGCCACCAATATTTGCAGACTTAAAAAGTTTTTTCTGATCTTTAACCATGATACTCACGTTTTCGATGGGAGTACCCGGATAGGTAAAGATTGGGCAGGCTTTAATATCTTCCCATGGAATAAAATTAAAACGATTTACCCAAATGCCTTCAGAATCTAAAATTGCTGCAGGATTGTCATTGACCCACACAAACCAGAGCGTATATAAAAAAGTATACACAAAGAAGAATATAATTATTCCCAGCGCGATTTTAATAACACGCGTAAAGTATGCGCCAATCAGAATATAAAAATAGGTACTCGCCCAGAACATGAGAAATAGAAAAGCAATTATCATTGCAACCATCCCAATTCCTACTTTCATTGCTTGTATATTGTAAGGAACAACGAGTTCTTTTTTGTCATTCATGGGTTACCTCTAAAGAAGTTCAGATGCAATAAAAATAATTTTTGATGTGGCCAAATTTTAATGTATTGAAAAAATTTGGCGTCCCCACTGAGAATCGAACTCAGATTTCCGCCGTGAAAGGGCGATGTCCTAACCGTTAGACGATGGGGACGCGTAATTTTAAAGAGTTCTTTGATAAGACTGGTGAGCCGCGTTGGAATCGAACCAACGACCCACAGCTTAAAAGGCTGTTGCTCTACCGACTGAGCTAGCG
>CAYSAX010000013.1:10191-15272 GCA_964429045.1 uncultured Pseudomonadota bacterium | reverse complement strand
TTTGGATCAGCACCTGCATTTAAAAGGGCTTTGACGCTTTCCACATTAAAATGCGCAACCGCTATAAATAAAGGGGTTTCTCCGGTATTATTCGCTTTATTTATATCTGCTCCCATACCAATTAACTGTTGCACCGTTTCAGTACGATCAGGCAATGCACAGGCAACTAATAAAGGTGTATCTCCGGTATCTGAACTGGCTTTATTGACCATATCTTTAAGCAATTCTTTAGAACGCACTTGCTCTGCAAACATTTGTAATAATGCCTTACGCGTTGGGCCATCATTGTTGGCAGGGATTTTATGGAATACCGTTTGGTTCCATTTATTTGCTTTAAAGAGATTTGCATCATGATTTAAAAGTACTGCGACGCAGTTTAAGGTATCTTGATTAACAACGATAGTTGCTTTATGAAGTGCTGTTTCTCCATTCATATCCACTGCATCGGGGTTAGTGTGTTCCAGTATGGCATTCATTGCCTGTGCATGCGCATTGGTTGCTGCATGCAATAATACTTTATCAGCAATTTCAGGATCTTTTTTCTTTCCATGAGCAAGTAACTTTTTTAACCACCCTGCATGATTTGCGCACGCAGCTTGATAACAGGCGGGCAAGCATAACGAATCAGCTTTAGACACAACTTTAGTTTTAAGAATATTCTTGATGATCGTATCTAGTTTAGTACATTTTTCAACATCGGTTTTTTCATCAGATTGACATCGTAATTGCACTGCAAGACTTAATGCTTGCTCACGCATCTGACACGATAATGACATAGAATGTTTAGGGATATCAGGAGCATTTGCTAACAAGGAAAGGGTAATATCATAAAAACCATGGCGCAAAGACGCAGTCAACGCAGAATCATCATGGTCTGCAGCAGGAATATCGGGATTAAAAAAGGGAGGTTTTTTTTCTAATTTTTCAAAAGGAATATTAGGTAAATACATTAAAAAATCAACACAGTCCGCACGTCCTAATCGAGCAGCTTCAATTAAAGCTAAATTTACAAAATGTTCGAATTCTTGAATTTTAGTAATATCTCCTTGCGTATTACGCGCAAGAATTAACTGATTTAGAATCGGTATTGCTTGTGATGCATCAGGACATTGAACTGCCATAGAAAATACATTATTACATTGATGATAGGGATGACATAAAAATAGATTGGCATGTTTAGCCAAGATCTTTGTAACACTTGAAGCATCCCCTACACGTGCAGCAATACCTAAAGCGGTATTGTATGCGTGATCGGTAGCATTAACACTAGCACTTGCATTTATGAGCATATCAACTGCATATGCATCTTGTAGACTTACTGCGCGCATTAAAGGAGTAATGCCCCGCCGATCTGCGCAATCAGGATCTAATGTCGCTCTTTTTTTAAACACATCGAGTAAACGTTTCTTTCGCCGAACAGATATTTGAGCTTCAATAGCTAAACGAATAAGACAATATCCCGATGATTCATCGCGTGCATTATGATGAGCCCCTGCTTGCAATAACTCATCAATAATTGTTGCCGATGGGCAAAACCGCATAACTTGTAATGCTGATTTATTTTTTTGCTCTTGGGGTAATTTACTAAATTCAGCAACTCGTTCTGCTCGTATCTTGATGTCACGAAATTCTTCTCGCAACAACTGTGGATTAAAATGAGCCGTTAAGCAGATACGATTAGGAATCACCGATAATTTTGGGCGTTTCATATCGGACGATATTTGCTTTAAAATAGTATCAATAAAAGCTGCATCATGGGGTGCTGTATCAGTTTTGTAATGCGTTACCAATAACTGCTTATATGTTTTGGTAGAACTAAGCTGCTCCCCCAAGGTATCGCCTCGATTATCCCGAACTTGGGCACGATAACCAGCCATATATATTGGTAACATATTGGTGAGAATATCTTGGGAATTTTCTTTTAAAATATCTAAGTATAATGATTCAGATGACGCTTCTTTTTTCTTATTGTTCTCTTCTAGATGAGGATTATCCATTGCTAAGAGTGTTGAAAAAAAGCAGATACCTACCAAAAAATTTATTCTATCCATATGCCCACCTCTTTTATGAGTGTGCATAAGTTGGCAAAACAATTTCTACCTATTCATAAAAAATAGCGCGAGAATAAGTTTAAATTAACTTTTTGCAAAAGGGGAAGAACCATTAAGGTGGTAATAGGTTTTATACCATGAAACCCAACTTGCAGCGAGTGCGCTTAATCTCATAAGCCCATCATGATATTTAACCTCATGGGCATTCATATCATTGCCAATACTGCTTACTAAATCACAACGTGCGTTCATTGCTAAAAACCATGTAATTGGCCACCAGCTAGAAGCAAGCGTATCGGAGTATGCGGTAACAATACCTACCCCCATCCCAACTAATGCACCCGCAGAGAGCGATCTTATATATTTGAAAGTGAGAGAATCAGAAAGATCACACAGTTCCAAAGAGGTTGAAATATGAGGAGAATGCACTTTTTTAAATTCTTGTTGAGCACATATTTTTATATGTATTGCAGACAATAGTATGGTAATGATAAGCAATTTCTTCATCAATCCCCCTTAATAACTTTAATTTGATGCAACAATGTGTATTATAATACCGCAATTACAACCTATAAAAAATAAGGATCATTTGTGAATACATCTTATTTAATAGTACTTATTAGTTGTTGTACTGCGTTAAAAAGCATGGATCTTGGTACACAAAGAGAAGCGCAAGCTGCACAAGAAATTTCGCGCATAGAAGCTTTTATGGCATCAGATTTTAGTTGTGATCAGAATGGAATTGTAAGTTATCAACATTTTGTTACACGAGCACGGGCAGCAACAACTTTCAGAAAAATTCATATAACACGCACTCAGACTCCGTATCAACCCTATCAAGAACATGTATCAACTATGTGTAATTATTTATCTACCTTACATCGGGTCTTGCTGCATTGTATGACACGGGAAAAATATCTTTCAGATCCGTGTGGCTTTGAACCTATTTGTAAGAAAATTGACGAGCTCACGGCCTCTGACACCGACCAGACAGCACGACATAAAAAAACCATTAAAGCGTACAAAACCATGACAGCTCAAGATTTAGCACCTATAGCTGCATTAGATTTTTATAGTTTTATAACTTATTTAGACCTAGAAGGTCATGAAAAAAAATATAGTCAGAATGAAAAAGATCAATTTGTGCAGTATCGTACAGAACTTATAGAAGCGTGCAATCAACGCTCAACTGATCAAATAAGAAGAATATTAGCTCGGCCAAAAACATTTTTCTTAGATCCCTATAGAGAACATTCAACCTGTTGTACAGTCGAAGCCTGGATCTACAATGAAAAAAGAGATTTTTTAAAGACTCTGAGTCTGCATTGATGAATTGCAACAGATCACGGATCTATTAATACAAATATAAACTGCCATTGCACTAACGAATGAGGACAAATCAAGACTGATTCCCGGAGCATTCATCTCTTTATGCAGATCGGTCAAGAGAGCAGAATGAGCAATACTGGCCACCAAGGAGCTGGTATGGTTGTACTGAGGATAATATTTATTGAGTAGGCCTAGGGTTAAACCCATGCTTGTTCCTAAGGCCATACCGGCACACATTTGTGATACCATTGTTGAAGGCTTTGCATTAAGGCTCAGTGACGGTATTAAGAATGAAACACTTAAGACCAATACTATTAAATTTTTTTTCACTAGAAATTCCATGATAATAAAAAAAGGTAGAATCAATGAATAACTCACTGACTCTACCTTTATAATTTTTGAAGTAGCTTATTACTTCTTTTTAGCAGGCTTGCTTGTTTCTTTGGTTGCAGCAGCAACTTTTGATGCTAAACGGCTAATCTTGCGAGAAGCTGTTTTTTTATGAATTGTGCCTTTACCTTTAGCGCGTGCTAATTTTGCTTCAGCATCTTTTAATAACCCTTGGATGGTTTCTGCTGATTCATTCTTTTCAATAGAAGAAAGAACTTTCTTTACCGCAGTTTTGATTGCGGTACGACGTGCTAAATTACGCGCTCTGCGAACTTCATTTTGACGTGCTTGTTTTTTCGCTGATTCAAGATTTGCCATTCAAATTCCTTGTATGATTAAACAACTTTTTTAACTTTGCCGGCTTTTAAACATTTGGTGCATACTTTCGCATTGCACACTTTACCGGATGCATCACCGCGGTGGGTAAAACGCATTTTGTGTACGTTAGGGTAAACCCAACGTTTAACACGGTTATTTGCATGGCTCACGAGATTCGCTACTTGTGGGGACTTACCACACACGGTACATATTCTTGCCATTATTTTAGGTTCCTTTGCTCTGACCCTGCCATCGCAAAGCTCAGGCAGTTCAATATTATATGAATAAATTTATAACTTCTTTTTTTATGGTTCGATACGATTGCTCTACAATCACTCACCACGAACGGACAAGCCATTCGCCCTGATTAATCCACTGAAGTTCTAACGAAGGTGGGTGTATCGAAGGGACCATTTATTGATAATTGTACAATAAAAGGGATATTTTTCAACGTGTTATTGTAAAAAAACCGCTTTAGTTAAAGGTATGCACCGTTCTTGGGGCAATATTTAACAATTTGTAGATTTCCTCTGCATAGAGCGTTTCTTTTTCAAGTAATGCGTTTGCTAATATATCCAATGCGTCCTTTTTCTCATTGAGTACTCGTCTTGCCTCTTGGTAACAGTCATTCAATAAAGATAGTACTTCTTCATCAATTTTAAGAGCGGTACCCTCTGAATAACGGGGGCCATTCTCAGTTGATTTATAGATAACTGGTCCCAATTTGGTAGACATACCATACAAGCAGACCATTTTTCGAGCCAAATCAGTTGCGGTTTCAAAGTCACTACGGCAGCCGCTGGTCACGTTACGATCATCAAATGCTAGATCTTCAGCCGCACGCCCACCCATCGCTACCTTAATAGAAGCAATAATCTCACGTTTGGTCATTTGATACTTATCGCGTTCTGGGAGCCCCCAGGTAATCCCGAGCGCTGCCCCACGAGGAGCAATAGTAACCTTATGAAGCGGCTCAATATCTTCAGGCATTGC
>CAYSAX010000013.1:0-10181 GCA_964429045.1 uncultured Pseudomonadota bacterium | reverse complement strand
TAGTCAAAGTTATGATCGAGCACGAGACTTTATAATATCTTCAGGGATTGCCAATATCATTAATGCATGCCCAGCCTCATGATAGGCGGTCATTTTCTTTTCTTCATCAGACATAAGGATCGTTTTGATCTCTTTACCCATAATAACTTTATCACGAGCTTCTTCAAAATCCTCAATCTTAACAGACTCTTGGTTATGTTTTGAGGCGATTAAAGCAGCTTCATTGATAATGTTAGCAAGATCAGCACCTGAGAATCCGGGGGTTCCGCGCGCAATTTTTGATAAATCAACCGCAGTATCAATCTTAACCCCTTTAGCATGCAGGCGCAAAATCTGTTCGCGGCTGGTTAAATCAGGGAAAGGAACCTCAACGCGTTTATCAAAACGGCCCGGACGCAAGAGTGCTTTATCCAGAACATCAGGACGGTTGGTTGCCGCAAGGACAATCACCGATCCACCGGTTGTGCTAAAGCCATCCATCTCAGTCAAAAGCTGGTTTAAAGTCTGTTCACGTTCATCGTGTCCACCGCCTAAACCACTTCCACGATGACGGCCAACGGCGTCTATCTCATCAATAAAGATAATGCTTGGAGAATGTTTGCGTGCTTGAGCAAAGAGGTCACGCACACGCGCCGCACCCACCCCAACAAATACTTCAATAAAATCTGAACCGCTAATACTAAAGAATGGGCAATTTGCTTCCCCGGCTACTGCTTTAGCCAAGAGAGTTTTACCGTTACCCGGTTCCCCTATGAGCAAAACGCCACGAGTAATTTTAGCACCCAATTTGCGGTATTTTTCAGGATTCTTAAGATAATCTACTAAATCTTTGAGCTCTTCTTTGGCCTCATTAGCACCGGCTACTGAGTTAAAATTTTCTTTAATGGTTGAAGGCATAAACATTTTAGCGCGGCTCTTGCCTACTGAGAAAATGTTACCCGGACCGCCGCCGCCATTGCCATTGCTTAAATTTTTAGCTTGGCGATAGATAAACCAACCTACTAAGAGTAAACCACCCAATGCAATTAAGAGCATCGAGAAGTACCACATATTAAACTGATTGCCGGAATTGGCGATAGAGAATTCAACCCCATGAGTCTTAAGCAAGTCATAATCCTTGCTGTTTTCTGCTACGGTTGTCTCAAAATAGCTGCCATCTTTGAACTTACCACGTACATCTTGACCGCTGATATTAACCGCTTTTACCTGATCTTGTTCTACTTTAGACAAGAAGGTTGAATACGGAATCACGGCCGTTGCACGGGTGTAATCGGTTAAGCGAGCCAGAATTAAGATACAGGCAACCATAAAGGCAACCCCGATAATGAGATTTTTAGGCCCACCTTGAAACTGATTTTTTTTATTATTTTTATTAGCGTTGTTTGTCATCGTCTACCTAATTTTTGTTAAAACCGAGAAAACTTTTACTAATTGAATATTTAGGCTTAGTTAAGCCAAAAATAGACGTATTAGGCATTTTATAAGTGTTTATAGTATAGAAAAAAGAATAAAAGTTGTCGATAGTAAGGAATGTTCTTTTATTTAAGGATTACCTTAAACATAAATAACAGCGCCACGCCCTAGAGGTTTGCTTCTACCAGTCAAGTGGGTCTCCACATATGCCAATTTATTGTGAAAATGATGATTATACGTTTGAATAATATCTAAGGAGTTCCGGGAATAAATCTGTATTTCCTTTGCTGCCAAAGATATGCTCATGAATAGTAATGCCGTTAATTTATACATTGTTTGATCTTTTCTTTTCATGTTCTTCAAAGAGCGCTACCAATTCTGTTCGCTTTACTCTTTGCGCAAATTGTAAAGGCGTAAGTACGCCATATTCCCCGAATCCACATTCACCCGGAAAATTTATTCGTGCTCCTCGTGATAAACATTTGGCAATTAAATCATATCGCTTATTACTGTTAGCGGTAGGTCTTCCGAGCTGATATAAAAGGCTAGTATAAGCTGATACTATTTTCATAAAACACGTGCTTCCGTGTTCTGGGGTATTAAGATCAGCGCCATGCTCCACTAATAAAGACATCAGAGGAATCTGTTCTTCGCGAACTGACGTTGCAATGCGGTGCAAAGGAGATATATAATCTTTCTTATCATACTCAGGACCACGACGTACGTTAAGTTCGGGATTATCAGAACGCAGTAAAGATTGTACAGAAGGATTTGCACCCTTTTCTAACAATAAACGCACCATTCCTAATTCCTGATTATTACAAGCACCATCCACCGCTCTAGTAAACAAGGTTTCTTTATATTCACCAAAACGCCAATGGCAATCTGCTTTAAGAGTACTTTCAAGGAGCGTTTTCATCAGAGGAACATACTCATATGAACAGAATTTCACTAACTTATCATAAACACAAAAATCTAATTCTAATGGTTGTTTAGGCATAGTTAATAAACGTAACACTGCCGTTTTCTCTTTTTGTTTTCTTAAAACAGCAATCTCATCTACAATTATTTCTGATTCTTTTTCCTGCTCTATAGAATACTGAGCCATAGATATAATTAAATGAGGAATAAAAATTAAACTTACTAGTATACGTTTCATGTTTAAGCTTTCACTATTGGATATTCATTATACGTCGTTGACCATGCTGGATAATAGCAGCTTTCTTTACCATGAGTTACCTGTGTATATTTGCCGGTAATCGTATTAAATAACGTTACTTTACTGGTCTTGCCATTATCATACGGACACATTAAAAAGGTGCCGCAGGGTGACCATACGCATTCATCTTTTTGCACGTTATCAAAGGTTAATTGCTGATGTTTTTTGTTTTTCAGATCATAACTAAACAGTTGCATCACGCCGTTTACTAATTTTGCATATCCTAACTTATTAGTGTGAGCGCAATAGGTTGGCGAAACACAATAGCCATCAAGCGTTATTTGAGTTAGCTCTTGAGAATCAATGCGATAACTATAAATTTGCGGTTGGCCATTTTGGAAATCAGAGCTAAAGAAAATCTCTTTGCCATCCGCGCTATAGGCCGGGGCAAAATTATTGCCATTATTATTAGTTAGATTTTTTAACTGTTTGCCAGACCAACGATAGAGCTGACATTTTCCTGAGCCGCGTGTCGCACAATACACGACAGACATCCCATCAGGAGAAAATGATGGAAGCATATTAAGCCCATCAAAATTGGAGGCAACTACACGCTTTTGTTTCATATCAGATGCCATCATACGCATATTGGCATTGGTATTTTCTGAATAAAATAATAATGGTCTATTGGCATCATTATTCCACCGCGGCGAAACGTTAATCGTTGGTGTGGCAACTAATAATTCAGGATTGCTACCATCGTAATCGGCAATGTATAAATGGGTATAATGAGTTCCATTTTTTTGAGGAACCTCTTTTGCAAATGCAATTTTGGTTGAAAAAAAAGCGGGGTCATTGGTGAGTACTTCATACACTGAATCGGCAAAACTATAAGCCCATCCTCGTTTAAGATCGCCACGTTTTGCTATTTTTTTATTTTTTATCATGGTACCACTATCGATCTCAAACAGATGCCAATCATAATGTTGAGGATGATTATGAACAAATAAAATATAGGTGTAATCCTTATGCGCTAATGCTTCCTGTTTTTTAAGCATGCGCTGACTAAAACAGGTTGTTACGCTGCATTGCTCTTTAAACTCTAATGCATTTTTTGTTAACTGGGCAAAGTCATTTAATTCAGCCGAAGGTTGATCTACAATACATAATAAAATTTTTACTTTCTCATTTTTCTGTGCATTTGAAATTGAGAAGTTAATTGATTCGGCATACAAAGACACACTCATAACGAGTGCTACCATGCTTAATGAAAAATTTTTCATAATAATGCTCTAAGGTTTGAAAGTAATAAGTATCTCTTTTCCATATGCCCATTGCGGAGGTTGCAATTGATTTGCAGCGCGTTTTGCTGCGCTATCAAATAGCAAAATATTTGATGGCTGATCAAGAATGATCTGATTATTTTTACCATCATGACTTACCATAATTTTTACCACACATTGTGCATCAGAACGTATTCCGGTGGGTGGGCTCCAATGAGCGGCCATCTCATTTTGAATAAATTCTTGTAACTGTAATGCTTCCATTTCCGCTTGCCCCACATACACAATATTTTCTACCGTTGCATCTACATTTGATGAAACATTTTCAGCAATGGCGACTGCAGACGCTTGCTCTGTTTGCAACGGCACAACTGGTTCAGGAACTTTTGCAGCCGGTTGCTCAACCGCTTTAGCTGGCTCTGGAATAACCGGTTTATTTTCTACAGGCGACACAATTTTTTCAGAAGCTTTTTTTTCTTTTGGAGTGATTTGTTTTTTAGAATTTGATTTTGCTGCTTTAGTTGTTACTTCTTTTTTCTTATTATTTTTTTTATTTTGAACAATGGTAGTAGTGGGCCCACTTTCAGGTTTTGATGATGCAGCAGTCTGTTTTTTGCCAGAAGCAGATATGGTAGTCTTCTGAGCTTTAACAGAATTTCCGTTTTGCTTTATTGATCTATGCAAAGGCATATATATAATTTTGGCATCGGTATTTATCATCGTGCTGGAGATCATCACGTTATAAACAAAATTACCTTTATACACCACAAATAACGCAAACAATAGGAACAAATGTCCCAGACATGAGCCTAATGCAACCCGTGATGCGAGCGATAATCCTTTAAGCCAATGAAGTAGTTGCCAGTGCAACACGATCAATACCCCCTACCGATTTTATCTCATCAACCAGTTCAACAACGCTGCCATAAGAAACGCTTTTGTCACCTTTTACAAAAACCGTTTTATTTTTTTGATGACCAATTTTTTTTGTTAATTGTGCCGTAATCTGATTTCGTTCACAACCAACACCATTTAAATAATAACAGGTCTTGGTACCTTTTTTGGTTGTTTCAGTCGCAACGTGTACCACTAAATCTTCTTGCACTCCCTGCACTTCTTTAACTTGCCCTTTTGGCAAATCAACTTTGATTGAGTTATTAATCATCGGTGAAGTTACCATGAAAATAACTACCAATATTAAACAGGTATCAATAAGTGGCGTTAAAGTAATTTCCGGTATTCCTTGGTGTGCTCTATTTTTTCTTCTCAATGAGCGAGCCATGACGTACCTCCTACTGTTGCATCAAACGATGAGCAACAAATACAAATCGATCGGCTAAGTTCACATATTTTTGTTCAAGATTCTTTAACTGTGTATTTAAATACACAAACATTACCAGTGCAGGAATTGCAACCATGATACCCGCAAGCGTTGTAATCAATGCTTCAGCGATACCCGGAGCAACGGTCGCAATATCAGCTGATTGCTTTTGGCTAATGCCAACTAATGATTGAATTAATCCCCAGACAGTTCCAAATAATCCCAACAATGGCGATACAGCTGCAGTTGCGGAGAAAAATGGTAAATATGATTCTTCCTGTGCAACCGCATCATCAATTACTTGATCAGCATGCTCACGCACTAATTCACGTTCATCACCCGTTAATCCTACACGGCCATGAGCACGCGCAGATTCTAAAACTGATTTTAAAAATGCTAAATTTTTATTAATAAAATAACCACCACTCGTGTTATTCAATCGATAACCTAATGACAGTAGCTCATCTAAACTTTTGACATTATCTATGTGTGAAATTGCTTGTTCAATCTCTTTTTTCTTTTTGCGGATCATAATCCATTTATAAAAAAAGAGCGCCCATGAAATAATCGATAGAACTAATAATAGAATTAATACACCTTTACAAATCGCATCTGATTGTGCAATCAAATGCCAAAGTGCGTTGCCTACTAAAACTTGTGACATGGTAATAACCTTTTTTTAAAAATATTTTTTCACTTAAAGTTTAACAGAGGATGATTGGTATTAAAATCTTTTTTCTCTATTTTATTAAAATCTTTTTAATCAATTCCTGCTTATCTCTAATGCCTTCTTCAATTTGAATTTCATATGCTTTTTTAACCAATCTTCCCATCTCTGGTCCGGGTTTTACAAATTCTGCGATATCTCTGCCTTGAATAATCGGCTCTTCAGGGTTGTATGCAACGTGTAACTGCTGTGCGCGTTTTAAAAATTCTTCAATATCTGGAAGCGGTTTATTTAGTGGGATATCAGATTCTCCATTTCTGCCACTTTTATCCGCTAATGAAACTTTTGTTAATAGTTCCATAGTAACTTCAGGTGCAAGTTTTAGCGCAAGCCGTTTGTATGCGGGCGGCTTTGCACCATTTTTTACAAACAACCCCGGAGCCATATGATGACGCACAATTTTGGCAACTGCATCAATCAATTCAACCCGACGCGTAAATCGTTTAAGTAATTTTTTTGCCGGCTCTACACCCGCTTCTTCATGGCCCAAGCTACGCCACACGCCATCAATCTTGCGCGTCGTGGTGACCTTACCCAAATCATGACAGAGCACCCCATACATTCCCATGAGTTTTTCTTTTTGATCGGCATAAGAAAGAAGGGCTCCTGCATCGATTGCTTGCATCGTATGTTCAAATACATCACCCTCTGGGTGCCAATCAGGATTTTGCGGAACATCAATGGTTGCATATAATTCCGGTAAAATCTCTTCGAGTCGACCAATTTGTTTCAACCAACGTATACCTAAAGATGGACGTTTAGATTTTAAAAATAATTTATCAAATTCAGATTCAATCCGTTCAACCGATATTCCTGCCAGTGACATTTTTTTACAAATCTCATTCAATTTTTCTTCTGGCTTCATTTGAAAGCGACTTATAAATTGCATGACACGAAATAAACGGAGTGGGTCTTCTATAAAAAAAGCAGCATCAGTGGCGCGCAATATTCCTGCTTTCAAATCTTGATAGCCACTCCACGGATCAATGAGTTCATACGTTTTTAAATCAATTCCCATTGCATTGACCGTTAAATCTCTTCGCTTAAATGCATCAGCAAAATTCAGATTAGGATCAATAATTACTTCTGGATGCCTCCCAGAACTATCTTGGCGTGGTAAGGACCAGTCAATATCTAACCCATGCAAACGCAATACGCCAAATGATTTACCTACTAAGCTCACCGGTCCAAAGGTTGCCAACAGCTCTTGTAATTTTTCAAGTGATAAACCATGAATTTCAATATCAAGATCTTTAGTAGTTTTATTTAATAATAAATCACGAACAGCCCCACCGACTAATAATGCACGTCCTTTTTCCTGCGTAATCCGATCAACAATTTTTTCTACCAATGGATATTGTTTGAGTAAATTTTGTAACACACTTTGAATACTGGGTTCAATTTTTGTAAACTTCATATACACATCTATAAAAAGGAGTTTGTAATGCGTTTATTATCTTTTATCTTAAGTATTTGTACCATTATTTATACCCAAAGCACAATTGCTGATTTTTCATTTAAAAAAATATACCGCACTATTGTCCCGCATAAATTACATCAAGAAACGGTATATGAAGAACTCAATCCTAAAAAAGCAACGATACTCACCGTCAAAAATAAAAGCGGTAACGTCAGTATAAAAACTGATCCACAGCAAAGTACCATTTTTGTTAAAGCAACCAAAAAATCGGCGGAACTTGAATTATTGCCCAAAATTACATTTAATCATGAAATAAAAAATCAGGATATGATTATTGAATCAGCTTTTAATCCTGAAGAAATCGATGGTTATATTGACTTAGATATTATTGTTCCGCAAAAAATGGCATTTACGGTTAATACTCTTGATGGAGATACCTATATAAAAGATGCACATGCACCTTTACGTGTCAGCACCCAAAAAGGGTCTATTACATTAGTTAATCCGCATAATGCCGTTGAGGCCCAATCTCATGTTAAAGGAAATATTGCACTTTATAATCCACAAGGACGCATTAAAGCAGAAACAAATAACGGCAATATTAGTATTTTTGATGCGCAAAGCTCGGTGATCGCTGATACTCAAACTGGCAGTATCGAAATGTTTGCGCGTGAAGTTCCTTCAACCAGTACCATTAAATTAGCAACAGTAAGCGGCAACATCATGCTCCATTTACCACCAGATGTTAATGCAGATCTTCAAGCATCAACAAAACAGGGCACCGTCACTTCAGATCACTTTATCACCTTAAAGCCGCAAACTACTCAGCTTAATAAATATACATGGAAACGTATCCAAAAGCAGGTTGATGGTACCATCGGATCTGGAGAGGCTCAAATTAAATTAAGCTCAGTTAAAAGCAATATAAAAGTATTGGAAACTAAAGTATCTTAAAGCATTTTAGGCAATTTAAAATCGTCTCTAAAAATTTTTCCTGAATTAGCAGATTTTGCTTCTAATGATTCAAGAATGGCTTTTTTTGAAGCGATTGTGTCTTTTAAACTGAGTGCTGCATCATAAACTTCTCGAGTAATTGTGGCACCACGATTTAGCAGCTCCTGCACCACATCGTTTCGTTGTAATATCTTTATTGCGAGCATTAAAACCGTATCTCCATCTTTATTACGTATTTTAAAATCCTCTGGAGTACTATTATCAAGTAAAAAGAAAATCATAGCATCTGACACTTTATCTTTTATTGCCTTCATTAAAGCGGTATTTCCATTATCATCCTGCTTATTAATGCGCGCCCCTGCGGTTATTAATTCGTTGGATATAGGTATACTACGCGCACTTACTGCAAGCATTAAGGGAGTCAGTTGATTTTTATCAACAGCAATATTAGGATCTGCTCCGAGAGAAAGTAACACTTTTACCAAATCAAAATACTTCTTAGCTACGGCGATACTTAATGCCGTGTTTCTTTTATCATCACTTTTATTAACACGCGCACCTTGTCTAATAAGCAGTTTTACCAGATTTATAAAATTTTTGCTCGCCGCTACTATTAAAGGAGTTTCACCCTTTAAATCAATTGAAGCCCATTCAGGATGATCTTTAACCAGTGCAATAATTACGTCTTGCGATGATGTTCTATACACATGAATTAATATCTTTTTAATTTCACTCATGCTTAAGTTTGGAGAAATAACATTTTTAGCTATATTTTTTTGATATGCTTGTCCTTTTTTTATTTCTAACCACAACCAAGAACCATCAGTGTTAAATAAAGATGAAACTAGTTCTGGTTTAATATTAAATTTATCGGCAATTTTATCTAATAAAATTGCCATAAAATGAGGGTTACTATCTAACTTTTCATTCCCCGGTGTTTTAAACCAAATTTTAAGCCGCCCTATTGCAGGATCAATATCTTTATATGAATCAACAAGTTGCATAACTTCTTTAACTAAATACTGGTAATCATCGTGCGGTTTTTGCATTGCACTGGCAAAAGCACTCATACAGCAGACGATCAAAATAATTCTTTTCATACTAATTGCCTTATAGCTTAATTGGTAATGTGCTAAAGCGCATATTCGGATTAGCTTTCTTATCTTGCAGCATCTTAAGAATTTCTTCCTTATTAAAGGTATCATTAATAGTTTCAGCTATGTCTAATACTTTATCAGTAATAGTCGCGCCTGCATTAAGAAGCAGCTTTGTTGCTTCTACAAATCCTTGTCGTACTGCAAAATAGAGCGGCGATTGTATCGATGTTTTTTTATTAACATTTGCTCCTGCAGCCAAAAGAAGTTTCAATGCCTCTGTTCTCACATATTGAACCGAATAAACCAGAGGAGTCATTCCCGTTTCATCCGCTTTATTAACATCAGCACCTTTATCAATGATCGCTTGCACAAGAGGTAATCCCTGGGCATGCTGTAAGGCACGTAATAAAAAGGTAGTTTTTTCAACATCATCAAAAATAAAATTACTCAGAGAGGGGATTCCATTAACTGCGTGAATGAGAAGATTAATGTCACTATTCGCAAATGCATCATTTAATAAAGCACTCATCTGCCGAGTACTAATGGTTCCCTTTGCATATTCATTCTTTAACCAGCCCATTTGGCCTAAATAAAATGCAACGTATACAGGAATTGTGTCGGTTTTTTTACTTATATGACGAATGATAGCATTAAGATTTTCATGCGATTGCATAAATTGTTGCAATTGGGCATCTGCTGAGGCTAGCTGATTAATTTTAAGCGCTATTGCTCGTGCATCTTTGCCATCAAAGATAGCTTCTAAAATTTGTATGGGTACTTTAATAGTTGATTTTGCCGGTACAGAAA
>CAYSAX010000012.1:6374-15593 GCA_964429045.1 uncultured Pseudomonadota bacterium | reverse complement strand
CTGATCGTTTAATATCCATGATAGTCTCATTTTCTGGTGCAAAATCATTAAAATTTGAAACATTCACTGAGAATGATTTTAGTAATGAAAGATCTGCGCCATCGATCGCTTCAACTTTTATTGCAAAGCCATCTGCTACATGTCCGGCAAGCAACTCAAGACGAACGTGCTGATAATTAGAAACTTTATCAGATTCGGTAATAAACGATTTTTGAACATCAGCTCCCCACATCATCATCCGATGCCATTTACTCCATTTTTTATTTTTCGCGTTACGCACCTGTGCATAAAAAATATAATGACCTTTTTGGGGTCTAAACGCATTCCAGCTAAAAACTAATTGAGTAAACGAAGGAATATCTTTTTTAGAAAATAAAATCTGTTTTTCTAATTTATTACGTTGTTGCTCAAAATCACTTAATTGACGACGATGAAGCCACGTCCATTGGTTTTTATTCTCTGCATTCATAAATAGTGGCGTTATTACCGTAAAAAAGATTATAATAACTGCATAATTTAAGATTTTCATTGATTGCTCCCCTAAGTACAATCTTCTTAGAGATTTATTTACTATTATAATACTTTTTATTTAAATTTACTTCAATGGTTTCATTTTGAATGATTTACTTTAACTGCATCTTCGGGATTTTCTTTAGCAATCTCTATCCTTATTTGTTACAATCATTAATAATGGAATTAATAAAGGGTCTAACGGGGGATGGTATGCAATTCATTAAATATAGTGCAATTATTGCTTGTTTTCTATCTTACTTTTACGCATGTGCCGATAATAAAGCGATTGTTATTGTGCCGGTAGCCGATATTCTGGGTTCGCCAATAAAAAGTTTTGGGCTTGCCTCTAGTATCAAAGATTCTTATCAAACCATTGGCATTTGTGGTGCTCCTAATAATTCTAGCGTCGGAAGCCCACGTATCCATCAACTCTTATTTAACGAAGTGGTAGATATTGTTACTGATGAACAAACATTAGAGCAAAGCGATGAAGTTTGCATTCGTTTTGAAGGCGCTTTTTTTATAACCTCGCAAGATTCAAATCAAAACCACCTGTATTGGACCCAAAAAAAGAATCTTTTATCATTCAAAAAAATGAAACAAAGAAAGCTCAACCTTTCTCAGATTCCACCATCATTAAGCTTTAAAAATCCCAATGCGCAGTTGGAGCAACCAGTAATAGTACTTATTAAACCATGGTTCGATCCGATTACTCAGCAAACATTTTCAGCAGGAACACGTTTTGTATACCATTCGAATGAAAATAATGAAAACCATTTCAAAGTTCCGGTGTTCGATCGTCTTACAACCTCTTATAAAACTACTTTTATTCCCCTTTCTCATGCACACACAGTTATGGTTAAATCAAAACAAGAATCTATTAGCTGCTTTGTAAACACATTAAAACAATGGGCACATGAAGTTCAGGGCAAAATTCCCTATGTTTGGGGCGGGTGCAGCTTTATTACTACAGATTCTCCTTTTGATTTTCAGCTAACACCACGTAAAATTAAGAAAAATAAAAAATGCATGGTTTATGAACGCGCTGCGTATAATCATTGCCCATTACCCGGCTTTGATTGCACCGGACTTATTTTGAGAGCCGCACAAGTATGTTCAATTCCGTATTATTATAAAAATACGTATACACTTGCCCAATTTCTTGAGCAACTCACTCCACAAGATAAACTACAAGAAGGTGACATCATATGGATTCCCGGGCATGTTATGGTTGTCAGTGACATAGAAAACAACCGCTTGATTGAAGCCCGCGGATATAGCCACGATTATGGCATTGTACAAGAGATAGAACTGGGTAAAGTATTTAAAGGTATTAATACGTATCAACAATTGACCGAAGCTCATGATACACGTTCATCATTAAACCGTTTAAATCGTGCCGGGCAAGATGTTGAACACATATCTAAATTTAAAATATTTAAGTTGGAATCAACCTGGAAATAGAGGATGAATCCTTTATGAACCAAAAAAATATTCTTTTACTATTTCTTTCTTTTCATTTTTTGAATGCCTGCCAAAGACCAGATGAATCTAAAATATGCGTTTATATAGTTACCGTTACTAGATTAGATCCAAGGCTTACAAACCTTTTGCGCGTCACGTATCCGATTATATTTACACAAACAACTCAATATCCACATAAAAGTAAATTATCGTAAACACTTTATTCCTCCATTTGTGCCCGATACATTCTTGGGTATACTAAAATTAAATTTTAAAATTACTATTTTAAAAGGATGTATTATGCATAAAAGATATTTCATATTTCTCTTTACTCTACTGAGTACTTTACCACTTATTGCAGAACTGCCCCGAAAAGCAATGTGTACCGCTCCCGTGCTTGATATAGTTGAATATCCTTTGGGAGGACAATCTAGTTCATTAGAACAAGTAAAACAAGCTTATAAAAATATTCCCATCTCTTGGGGACCTCAGGAACAAGATCGAGAAATGTGTCCACGCAAACATCAGTTACTCTTACATGAAATAGTTACTATCCTGGATGAGACAATGCATGAAGCATATATTCAATTAGACGCATGCTATACGCTCGATACTCAAAATAATAAACAATCAGTGACTGGTTGGATTTTAAAAGATCATTTAAAAGATCTGGCTTTATTGGATAGAAAAAAAACCCCTGCTCCCATCTCATGGCAACTGAACAACGTTGATAGAGCGAATATTAAAACAGTAACTTTATTTACTTCCTATTCAGACCAAAATGGCACTATTTATTCAGCTGGCACTCGCTTTATACTCAACAAACTTATAAACCTCAATTTTGAAGTATATGCCTATAGCGAATTAACTAATGAATATCATTTGATTGAGATTCCCCAATCAAGCTGCGTATTTGAAACTTTTAACTTAAACAATGAAGAAAAAAGAAATTATTTATGTCGTTTGTTAGGCGTATGGACTATGATTCCCGGTCATTGCATCCCGCTCGTATGGGGAGGAGCAAGTATTGGAACCGTAAGCGTAAATGATAATTTCAGTTTACAATCATATATCAATGAAAATGGCGATACTCGTAATGCATGGACTCGCCCATCAAAACCGGTATCTGATGTTTATACGGGCGTTGATGCATCAGGAGTTATACTGCGCGTTGCACAAATTGTCGGTATTCCTTATTTTTGCAGAAATTCTTTAACGGCCGCTCAATCATTGGCACAACTATCGCCTCAACAATATCCGCACGAAGGAGATTTAATCTGGGTTCCGGGAGCTTTATTGGTAATTAATAATTTTGCAAAAAATACGATCATTACTGCTATGAGTTATACCGCAGGTTATGGTGCTTTAGTTGTATTACCATTGAACAAAGTATTTAAAGATATAAATACCTATCAACAATTAACACAAGCATATAGAGCTAGCAAAGCACTCACCTTATTAAATCGCGATGGTAGCGTAGCGCGTACGGTAGAAGAATTTAAGATTTTGAAACTAACCATATAATTTTCATGAGAAAAAGTCGTTATTATTTTTGTATTATAAGTGTCATTTTATGTAAGGTGCTATTCATGCATGCTACACCAGAAAAACAAGGTACTTTATTCGTGGCATACGGTCCTAGTGGTGCTGGTAAGACTACACTCGTAACAGCAGTGGTGGCAAAATTAACTGAGCAGTACCCACTTGCACATGTGGTGACTTATACATGCAGACCTCCACGCACTCATGAAATTGATCATCGAGATTATCATTTTATAAGTCCCGATGAGTTTAATAAAAAAAATAATGACGGCTTTTTTCTCGATACAAATCTGTATGCCGACAATTTATACGGCTGCCCCAATACTATCACTCAAGAGCTTGCGCAGGGCAAAAACCTTATTGTTATTTTAGATCGAAACGGTGCTCACAAAATGCTTGAAAGCATCAATAACTCAGTCTTAATATGGATATCGGCTAGTATCGATGACTTACGCTCACGACTTCACTTGAGAAAATCAGAAACAGAACAACAGATTGAAAAAAGACTCGCACAAGCAACCATAGAATTAGCCCAAGAAGAAAAAAATAAAATGCATCACTATAAGATTGTAAATAAAAATCTATCAGAAGCAGTAAACGAATTGACAGCCATTGTTATTCATAATGTGGAAGTAAAAAAAGAGTCGTCAATTAACGATTAAAATGATTGCGTATTTTTTTCAACCATGAGCGAGTAATTTCTCTAAAGATACTCATTAAAAAACTAGCGATAATATATAAGGCTACTAATCCCAAAAAGATTGGGTAGCCTTTAATAATTGACCACAATGCAATCAATGCACAAATAAATAAAATGCCACCCGTTGCAATGCGCATCTTAACTGCTTTGATTGAGGGGAATTTAATTGATGAGATCATGAGTAATGCAATAATAGTAACCATAAAAGCAATGCGTTCAGGGCGCACTAACCATGCAAATTTAGATGCAGCAAGCCATTGCTCATAAATTACCACATTTGCAAAGAAGAATGCGGCAATAGTTGTTGGCAATCCAATAAAGGTATGCGCATGATCGATCGATGTGATATTAAATCGCGCGAGACGAAATAATCCTGAACATAGATAAATTCCTAAAACAATCATCCCTGCTGTATGCAACTGATACAAAGACCATCCATACAATAAAATGGCAGGCGCAAAACAAAATGAAATTGCATCACAGAGCGAATCAAGCTCCATACCTAAAACACTCGTTGATTGAAAATAACGAGCTAATCGCCCATCACACAGATCCATAAATGCAGCCAGCACAATAAATAATGCTGCCAGGACATAATTCTCTTCAAGCGATTGAATAACCGAAACAAAGCCACACAGAGCGTTGCCAAAGGTAAAAAGAAATGGAATTAAAAATAATTTTTCTTTACTTGAATTATGAAGCTTTTGGAATGAAAACAGTTTCATTTGAATCTCCCGATTACTGTTTTTCCGCCAGTAACTTTTTGATTAAGAGTCAGATCCAGTTTCACATTTTCAGGTAAAAATAGATCGATACGTGAACTAAATTTAATCATACCATACTTTTGGCCTGCATGAACGCGTTGCCCCTGATGAAGCCAGCACACAATGCGCCGTGCAATGGTTCCCGCAATTTGACGCACTAAAATCTGTTTGCCATCATCAGCGCGAATTATGACATCATTATGTTCATTTAATTCTGAACTTTTAGGCAAGAAGGCCATCATAAATTTACCCGGTACATGTTCTACTTTTTCGATTGTGCCTGCTATTGGAGTCCAATTAACGTGCACATCGAGCGGCGAAAGAAAAATAGAAACTTTGGTTGCATAGCCTTTAACATCTGATGCAATATCAACAATTTTACCATCGGCAGGACTGATTATTATATTGCCATCGTTTAACACTTGAGGACAATTTCTTTCAGGATTTCTAAAAAAATAAAAGCAAAAAAGAAGCAAAACGATGCACATCCAAAACAATGGCATAAAGAAAATGAGTCCAGTTGTACTCGCAGCAGCGAGTACTAATACCAGCCATAAGCTTTCGGTCCAGATAAGATTATTTGTGAGCCATAAAAACATACAATTCTCGCAATAAAAAAAGGTATCCATTTTTCATGATACCCTTTTTTTACCAAAATAAAATTTTTTATACGCGATAAACTCGACTTATTTACATAAAAGCGATCATCGCTAATAAATCGACACAATCATAACTGGTTAACGGTGTTACGTTTGCTACTTGCGCATCAGCAGGCGCTACTGATATTGGTTCTGACATTGGACGCTCTACTCTTGCGTTATGAGGGCTATGAATAACATAAATAAGATGAAGCATCGCCCTCTCTTCAAGCGTACCATATCTGGAGAAGTACGCATTAAGTTCAGCTAACTTTTGCGCAGTTTCTCTATCAAAATGATCGCATGTTTTTCCGATTGCAAAGGTTGAACTAAAAGTAGCTAATAAAACCATTAAACAAAATAATATTTTCTTCATAACTTTCCTTTAAAATAAAAGATGTAATGCGTTTGGCATTACCTCTTAATGATTTATCTTCGCGCATGTGGATGATGTACATGAACTAATCGGTGATTAGAATATGATATATCAATATTCACTTCAGGCCATACATACCTATAAAAGTATGCAGCTCCTGCCAAGCCTAATCCTGATAATACATAGTGATCAGCACAGAATTTACCTGCGCCTGCAAATCGCTGTGAGCCATCAAGCACAAATCGGGACATCCCTAATCCTAACCCATGAATTCCGCTCACAATATTAGGGCATGCTTGTTTTAAATTTCCAGCAATGGTTTCAGTAGGCGCATCCGCATAACCAGTTCCTACCGATACTGCAGTAACTGTCATTAATAGTAATTTCTTAAATACGTTCATAAATAACCTCAATTATTTTAAAGTAACCCGTACATTACGCTGCTGGTGTATTAGCATTGTTCAACTGTTGGTCTAAGCATAATTTCAATGCTTCTAAACGTTGCAACAATTGATACATGCGCCAGTATTCACGAATAGCACGTGTTTCAAAGGGTAATGCATAATTACGAATCGTTAAGTATGGATTTAAAGCTGACGGCATTGCGCGCTTCATAATATCACGATTAATCGATGCAGCTTCTTTCATAGTTAAAGAAGTAAAATCAGCATCTGGTTCATAGTTAAAGTTAATCATTTTCTTTTGAATCATCTCTTGAGCAATGTTAGATTCACCAGCTGGTTGCTCATAGCCACCAAGGCTGGGCAAAATATTTGATTCAGCAAGGCAGTTTTCTAACTTCGCAAAGACCTTCATTAATTCTTTCTTTTCTTTTTCGATGATGAATTTCATACGAACGATAAAGTCATGTTCACTCTTATCATCGGCCCACTTAGCTTTTTTCAAAGCATTATAGACTTCAGTTGAATTTGAAATGATATCTGCTGCCATTGGCCAGTGACCAACACCTTTAGGTTTGTTTTGCCAATACATTAATTTATCGGGCGTACCAACCGAATTGATCATAAAACGGGTAATCAATTGCGATTCATCGGTAACACTTGACCAATCTTTAGCATTTTTATTGCAGTGAACTAAATATGCACCACCAAGTACTGCGGTTGCCAAGCCGGCCGTCGTCGTAATATAGGGGTGATTTACGGGTGATAAAATACCAGTTTTTAGTGCTGATAAAACATTTTTACTGGTCGCTTGAGCTTTTAAAAAACCATTGCTAAACATTGCATGAGCAGGAGTAGAAATAACCCCTAAACCCATACCTGCTAACAAAGTATATAATGCAAATGAATGTAATTTCATAAGAATAACCTCCAAAGAATAATTACGCTGGCTACCTCAAAAGTTTTCTATTTGTAACTTTTAAGATTTTTTCAATTTGCCTTTGTATTAGTACCAAGGTATCACAGGGTCAAAATTTGTCAATTTAAGACACACTAGTTTAACCCTCCAATAAGGCATTTTCAGGTTAAAAAGTGGCTTTAGTTCCCGTTAAAATGAGTCGTCGTAATTGAGCATAATCATGGGTATTACCCAAGACTAAAAAACCCTTCAATTGATCATTTTCCAAGATATAGGACTGATAGAAGTCAGACCCCTCTTTATGTCGATTGACCTGCCCTAATCCGGGCTGTTTATGGCCTGCTTGGGCAAAATTAAGCCCAAAAAAGGCAGAATTAACAATAATAGGGGCTCCTTTATAGGGCTGGCCAGCACCCCCAAAAGCAGCCTGAGCAGCGCACATACCCTGCATCATGGCATCAGGCCAGGTGCAGCTTAAATTCGTTTGTCCCGTTAAGGTATTGGTAATAGCTATCAGATCGCCCCCTGCATAAACCCCTTCTACTGAGGTTTGCAAGTGAGCATCTACGATCACCCCACCATTATCGTCTATCGCAATTCCTGCTTCTTTGGCAAGAGCGCTATTAGGGCGCAATCCCGTGGTCAAAACGATCAAATCAGCCCCTAATCTGACGTCTTTTTCAAGGGCTATCCATTTACCCTGAGGATCTACGCAAGAAACTGACTGATTTGTTACTATGGTAATACCCTGAGCAGCCATATGATTCTGCAAGAAAAGAGCGCTCTCTTGATCAAGTATTGAGGGCAAAATAAACTCTTTTTGCTCAATGATAGTAACTTTTACTCCATTCTTATGCAAAGCATCTGCACATTCTATGCCACTTAATCCGGCCCCGATAATAATCGCATTTTTAATCTTTTGTGTTTGTACTGCAGATAAAAGATTATTGGTGTCTTTTAACGTATGAAACGTATAAATAGTGCTGGTATCTTTAACACAGTGAGGAATAAAGGGACTGCTCCCCATCCCTAAAAATAAGGTATCAAAAGTTATCTGTAAATCTGTAGCGGTAATCACCGCCTTATTCTGAACATCCAATCGTATAACCCGAGTATCCAGAAGCCAGGTTACTCGATTAGCAAGATAGGTAGTATTTAATAGCACTTCTTGCTCTTGCTTGCTGCCAGCACAATAATCTGCCAAAAAGCATTTATTATAAGGAAGCTCTTTCTCCTGACTGATACAAGTGATCTGAGCAAGAGAATCAAGCCGGGCAATTTTGTTCATAAAAGCAATACTTGCTGCCGAAGCACCGATTACTACATATTTTAATGGAGTCATATAACTATAATTTAAAGATTGAATTAAATTTATTTACTTTTAAGTGTAACAAATTATTTTTGAATTTATAGACATACCAGCTTAATATAGGTCCAAGTTACAAACTCTTGTTTTTTTTTAAGGAAAAATGAAAGAATAGCTGCGTCTATATCTAACACTAAAGGAGATTCTATGAAAATTTTCCCAAAACAGCTCTTAATTCTTTTGAGTATACTCGTAGCCGGAACGGCTTATGGTGTACAGGCCAAGCGCCCTTGGACCTTTATAGCCTATATAGCCGCGGATAATAACCTTAACCCCGAAGCAGATCTTAATATCTCTCAAATGGTTAAAGCAAGCGTAACCCAGAACGTCTATATCTTGGTTTATTTAAATATTAAACGTGATGGCCAAGAAAAACGAACCCAAAAATTAATCATTCAAGACGGAAAAATAAGCACCGAAAATATTATCCCCGCAGAAGATAGTGGCGATGAAAATACTTTCATTAAAGCATTGGTTTGGGCAATTACAGAGTTCCCTTCTGATCACTTGTTCGTTGATATTTGGAATCATGGTTC
>CAYSAX010000012.1:0-6274 GCA_964429045.1 uncultured Pseudomonadota bacterium | reverse complement strand
TATGACACCCAATATAAATATAGCGGACAATCATATACGTTATCAGCAATTAATTTAGATAAATTTACTTCAGTTGTTTCATACACCAATGCAATCGCATCATTATTAAATAAATTCTTAGCAGCAGACAAAAAAGGCTTACTGTCAAAAGCAATTGCCAGCAGTGCAAACTCTCGCAACTGCCTGCATTTTGATGAACCAACTTATATTGATTTATATAGCTTTTATACAAATTTATATAATAAAACCGGTTCAATGGGATTGAATGCTGCTAATCAAGCACAATTAAAAACAGCGTTGCGCAATGCAATATCAGCTATAGCTCAAGCTATTTATGCAAACGTAAAGAGCTCTAACCTAAATACTGCGCGTGGCTTATCAATTTATTTTGCTGATATTAATGAGGGTGTTGAATCTTCCTATCAAGATCTATACTGGTCACAAGCCAATCCTCAATGGACACAGTTTCTTAATAGCTATGTAAATGCGACTGCATAAATTATAAAAGAAATATTTGAAACAAAAAGGCCTGGAGAGATCCAGGCCTTTTTGTAGATACAATTAATATCAAAACACAAAAAAATACTGCATAAAGTCATTTATCTAAAAACAATTCTATGTGAATATTAGCCCCTTAGACTGGCTTATAATTGGCAATATGCTATCCTATTAGCATAGCTAAAAACAGTCTAGCAGAGGTTATTACGATGAATTTAAAATACTTATTATTATTTACTTTGTTATTTTCTACTGCGCATAAAAGTTATTCAATTGGCTTAGGCACTATCGCAAAAACAATTGGTTATACTATAACTGCACCGTACTGGATTTCTTACCAATGCAGTAAAGCAGCAATAAAAGGAACGATTGCTACTCACGATTATTTAACGAAACCTGATCTTGTTACACACTTGCACAGTAAATATTCGTCTCTTATTTCCACGTTTACTCGTTATCAATCAACCGGTAAACATACATTGCGTGAAAAACTTTTAAGCAATATTGGATATGTCGGTGATTATATCAATATGATGAACTATGATATCTATTCGTTAGATTCTGTTAACCATAATTCTGCAAAAGAGTTACAACAAACGTTAGGATCGATTAGAAATATATTAGCGTACTATGTATAAGTTATATTTCATTATTATTTCACTAATTCCCTTGTGCTCAACGGCAGCACAAGTTTTCAATCCATTGGTAACTAATGTTGCAAAAGCAGCACCAATTATTTTAGCAACGCATATGGCAGCTGATACTATATCAACTTTCAATCATGAAGTAGGACATGGCCTAGCTGGATATGCGCTCGCCAAAGCTCCTTTTAAAAATTATTTTTACTGGGCAGATAATCCTTTAAAATTGCTGCTCTTTCCACTCGCCGGTTCATCACGCAGTCATTTTACAGAACCACTTTCTGATACCGAATCGCTTGCACACATCGCAGCAGGCCCCATAGCAGGTCTAGGCACAACATATACTCAAGTAATTGCGCTTGAAACGCTCAGATCCTATTTAGATACTGGAAACATATCCATTATTTCTAGCATGAAACGGCCATTTACCTTTTATAAAGATATGTCTGAATTAGTCACCAATTTTGTTTGGGCAATGCGTAATTTAAAAACATTAAATACAAATACTATTGCCTTTCATACGATTGTACTAAATGGAATAATGTTTATGCGTCTATCACGTATGGCAGGAGAAATTGCCTACGGACTTCTGCCAACAGAAGACTCAATATCGATCGATGGATTCAGCGATTATAAAGGTGACGGATTAAATTTGTGGGAAACAATGTATCGTAAATTTGGTATAGAAGATGGTCCAAAAATCAAAGGTAATCTTTTTGTGTTGGCAACTATTCCAGCTGCCATTGCATGTCTCCATGGATTAGCTCAAGGATTATTAACTAAACCTACTACTCTCTCAAATTAAAAATTTGCGCCCGACCGGGATCGAACCGGTGGCCTAGAGATTAGGAATCTCTCGCTCTATCCATACTGAGCTACGAGCGCAATATTTTTTTGTTTATTAGTATAATTGGTTGCTGCTTTTTGTGAATATTACCAGCTTCCGCCACCACCGCCTCCGCCGCCGCCGCCAGAATCACCGCCACCATCGGCGCCTGAGGAAGAACCGGGCACGCTTGAAGAGATTGTGCTACTTAAGCTGCTGGAAAAATCATGTAAGGTAAATCCATCTGATCCACCGGAATACCAATGTGGTCTGTAATAATAGGGTGTTTGAGCTGCCGCACTTGCTTGCATCATTTGTACAAAGATGGGCGCAAATTGCGCAGACCATTGTTCTTCGACACCCAATGCAATGGCATAGGGTAAATATTTTTCATAGAGCTCTGGAGTTTTTGTTGGCGGAGTACCCACAATTTTCATCTGTTCAGATTCTGCTGTTTTTAAATACAGCTTAAATCCTTCAATTTCATCCCGCAGCTTTTTACCAGCAACGGTATAACCATTTGCACAATACCCAAGGATGCATAATAAAACGGCGTACATGCCACCGGTAGTAACTAAGCAAAAAAGGGTTAACGGATTGGTAACTATCGCCATAGACATACCAATCATATAAAATGCAATGACAATGAAATATAAGAGTGCATACCAATAATCAAAAAAGTAATTATAGAGATGTTTGTTACCAATACGATCGTCCAACTCATCCTGCAGCATTTCAATTACTCTGCCGATCGTTTTACTATTCGATTTATTTAAAGTTATGCAACTTTCATCTTCAAACAAACGTTTTACTAATCGTTTATAATAGCTTGGCAAGCCTTTATCATTTGTTGTCTTTTTGGTCTTGTGTAAAATGTATTCACGAGAAAAAAAATGTTTTTTATATTCTATGGTTATAAATCCCTGCACTGCTAAATCAACAATCTCTGAAGCCAAACCAGTATGATCAAATCTGCGCTTCATCACATAACGCGTTTGAGCAGGCGTTAAGTTTTCTGGCGGATAAAATAACGGAATAATGGTTCCTGACTCTTGTTCCTTACTTATTTTATAGCAGGCATAGATAATATACATTGCTGTCATTAAAAAACAGATGAGTAAAAAAAGCGCTGGGCCATAATCGCGTATTCCATACGACATATTCTGTACCATTGATGGCGGGTGCACAATTCCTTTTGGCCAGGTTACCACAATTGTTAATCCTTCTTGAGCCCGCAACGAGCTTTTAGTTTGCCAAAATGCCGTGTACGCATTTATTATTTTACTTTCATAGCGCGCACCCTTATCTCCTCGATATCCGGTATAAGCACCTACATGAATTATGTTTGCCCCATTGGGTAATGTTACCTGCGCCGATGCGGTTTCAATCGGCATGCCCCATCCATTGCCGGTCACATTCCAATAGAGTTCATCGTATTTTTCAAAAAATCCCAATTGACGACTGGTAGTATAAAAAATTTCGTAGGTATAAGTCCCGCCTGAAAGAGTGAAATGTGGATCACCAATTTTTATTCGTTTACCACAATCAATATCATTAACTTGATAAGGGACATATCCACCATTAAGCGATATCGATTCAACTTCGAAATCGATTATATGATCATTGTATTGGGGGCCGCGATAAACAGTGGGAAAATCACGAAAAATACCATGACGGCCTGCAGGTAATACTATTTTAATCGTTTCATGCACCGTTAAATGGCCCTTTTGATGCACTTCAATGTCGCTGTGAAAGTTTACAATTCTTTCATAAGATCCAAAGTAGGCATGCAAAGAGGGCATGACAAAAAGGATCATTACTATGATTCTTTTCATGCTAACACCGTGAGCAAAAGGATTTTGATTAGTATTAAAATTGCACCCTGGGATTTTCTCGCTCAGAAACAGAGCCGAGTTCAAAATACGGCATATTTGCAAAACCAGCTTGGCTTGCTACTAAACGAGCAGGAAAGGTGGTAACGGTAATGTTATAGTTGCGCGTTGCACCGTTATAATACCGGCGTGATAATTGGATATGCTCTTCCAGAACTGAAAGTTCTTTTTGTAGTGCCATGAAGTTTTCGTTTGCTTTCAAGGTTGGATAGTTTTCGGCAACGGCAAAAAGACTACGCAATGCTTGGGTTAATCCTTTTTCCGCATCAACCTTTTGTGCAATCGTTGAAGCATTCATAGATGCTGCTCGTGCATGCGCAACTTCAGTGAAAATATCTTTTTCATGAGTTGCATAGTGCTTAACGGTAGCAACTAAATTAGGAATAAGGTCATAACGCCGTTTGAGTTGCACATCTATGCCACTCCAGGCTTCATCAACCAAGGCTTTAAGGGAAACGAGGGAATTGAAGATACCAATAAACCAGAGAACAGCGGCTGCTGCAATGCCGCCAATGACTAGGAGGGAAATCATTATAGTTGTCATGGGGACTCCTTTGAATTAAAAGATTTATCTACCCTTATGGTAGCGTCTTTTACAGCTAAAGTCCATCAGAATAGTGGCTATGAATGGCATAATCGAAACAGTTTATTAAAATAATAATGAATACTAAAAAGAATTGATGGTGCGCCCGGAAGGAGTTGAACCCTCAACCTACGGATCCGAAGTCCGGCGCTCTATCCAATTGAGCTACGGGCGCACACAGCAATAATTGTACCTAAAATTGCGTTATTTACCAGCGTTTTGATCTTTAAATTTCCTGATTATCATGGCTTTAAAATCAATCGCAAATTTTTTTTCACTTTCTCCAATCGGACTGCGTGTGGCCCAACCGACGTGTTCCCCATAACTTGGTAATTCTATTATCTGAGAACAGATCCAAATATGCTTTGTTTCACAAATCGTAAAACGGACTGCAAGCTGTTCATAAAGACCAACATTATAAGATCCATTTATATATTGAGGTGACTCCATCTCAATATCATCAGCGGCAACTATAACGCCATTCATACGAGCACGATGCATTCCCTGCATGCCAGAATATAAAAGCATTAGTAGTATCATTTTCCCTATCATCACAATCCCCTAAAGCTTGATAGATCAATTATATACGAATAAAATATCCTAAAAATTCTTTGTTCCCCGTTGTTCCTTCTATGGGTGATTCAGTAACACCTTGGCATTGATATCCATGCGCCTGAATACCGGAGGTTACGCGTTTAATAACTTCTTCATGAATTTTAGGATCTCTAATAATGCCACCTTTGCCCACATCTTCTTTGCGTGCTTCAAATTGTGGCTTTATCAAAACAAGCAGTTTTCCATTCGGCTTGAGTACCGCATCAACCGCATCCATAACTTTTAGAACTGAGATAAAGGATAAATCTAAGGTTACTAAATCAACTAATTGCCCTAAGTCTCTGACTTCGCGCAAATTGGTACGTTCTATAACTTCTACCCGTGCATCATTGCGAATCTTCTCATGCACTTGGCCATAGCCAACATCAACCCCATAAACTTTTTGTGCACCCTTTTGCAACAGACAATCGGTAAAGCCGCCGGTGGAAAGTCCCGCATCCATAACCACAAACCCCGTAACATCTATTTTAAAATGCTCCAAAGCTTTCTCTAATTTAAATCCGGCCCGGCTTACATATTTTGGTTCTTTAAAATCATAGGTAAGTTGAGTGTCTACCGCAATAATGGTACCCGGCTTAGTAATCACCTTTCCATCAATGCTTACTTTACCTTGCATAATCCAACTTTGAATCTGAGCCCGACTATACTGCGGTTCCCGCTCATGCAATAATTGGTCCAAACGTTTTTTTTCAATCATAAAAATCCCCTAAAATAACTCTTATTCTTAATATAGTTATTTTTTAGATTGTTGCATTAACTTAATGAGTTCCTTGATTGTTGGCGTTAAACGATAGTTAAAATCTTTGGCCAAGCGTTGCTCATCCTCTAATAGTTGTTTAATTGCAAAGACCACAAAAACATCATCATTTGTTTTTAACGTGAAAAATCCGGTCTTAATACTTTCTTTTAGAAGTACCGGAACATCTGATAATACGTTCACTTTTTTGCCATTAATCTCTTTAATAATATGACCAATGCGAATACTTCCATTTAAATAAATAATCGACCCCGGCATTAAATGGCTGACAATCACTACCGGCTCTCGTTTATTTTCAATTTTAAGATATTGCGATAGTTGCGGCAGCTCTTGAACGAACTCATTAATATGATTTTCGGTTAATTGCATTAAAACCATACCGCCAACAATCTCATAGTCAATATCTTCGATCGGTGGATACATCCAACGAATTGCAAAGGGAGCCATTAATTTGAATGTAAA
>CAYSAX010000011.1:9390-15817 GCA_964429045.1 uncultured Pseudomonadota bacterium | reverse complement strand
TCAAAAACTAATGTTTGATCTGCTCCAGCATCTAATAAATGTTTTACTATTCCATCGAATGAAAATTCTGCCGCAAGCATGAGTGGAGTCTGGCCACCATCGTTTCGTTGATCAGGATGATTGCCTGCTTTAATAAGTAAGGGTACAAAATCAGTGGCAGCTTTATATAATGCCATAATTTTATTCTCGTCAGTATGGCACATCTGATGCTCAAGATCTAACCTATTATATAAAATATTAATTGTAGCAACCAATGGCGGAATTTCATCTGGAGATTTTTCATAAACCGGAATTTCTACTGTATGTTTTAGCAATAACGGAATAGAGTCGAAGCTTCCACCCAGCATCGCATGTCGTATCATCCCCCTGCCTTGTCTATCTTTTACGTCTACGCGTGCACCTTTACTTATCAAATGCTCAATTACGCGTGGATCACCACATAATGCAGGAAAGCCTAGTTTTAATTGTTTCATAAGGGGCGTGAAGCCATCCTTTTGATCAGCTTCATTTAATTTAGAAAAATCAATACGCCCATCTTCCGAACACATTTCAGGATTTGCATTGCGCACCGCTCTGTAAATATATTTTTGCAAAAATTCAGATAATTCAGGACTATCCATTGCCTGTAATTGACTTGTGCTCATACAGAACAATAAGACTAAAATTGTTTTCATTACTCTTCCTCATTAAATAAATGATGTAAAAACTGATCAGGATTATCTAAAAAGCGCTTGGTAATCTGATAATGATCAGTTTCTTTATAACTCACTTTTTTAAGTGTGTCATCATCACATGAGTAAATAGTTGCACCCGGATACGCTAAAAGAATCGGTGAATGGGTAGCGATAATAAATTGTGAGCCCGATTGTTTGCACATTTCATTGATGATTACCATCAATGATAATTGCCTTTGAGGAGATAAAGCAGCCTCAGGCTCATCAAATATGTAAAACCCACGATTTCCCACGCGATTTTTAAAAAAAGATAAAAAGCTTTCGCCGTGGGATTGCACATGCAATGATTTGCCGCCATATGATTCATAGATGGCAAAATCATGCTGCGCTATTTTATCAATATGCGTAGCAACGTTAAAAAAACTTTCTGCTTTAAAAAAGTAACAATCTTGTGGTTTGGCGCGCCAGGAAAGTGTAAAACATTCTGCAAACTTTTGAGTTCCTTGATAGACATGTTCTTCTGCCGTTTTTAAATAGAAATTTTTGCTGCCCCCTTCTGGACCCATGCCGGCCTTATCGGCAATAGATTCTAAAATCGTTGATTTACCAGTCCCATTTTCACCCACAAAAAAAGTTACCTGAGTAGGAAACTCTATCTCAGTTAAATGTTTTATTATCGGCAAACTAAAAGGATATTGAGAAAAATCAGTTGAATCGGCAAAAGAAACTTTAGCGGTATCAAGTAAGGGGCCATCTAGGTGTGGATTAATGATGCGTCTTTTCATAATGCGGCCCCCCAAAATTTGAAATAGTTATAACTCTTTAATTATAACACAAATTGAGCAGAGTTTAATAATATGACTAATAAATAGGTAATCAGATTACCAACCAATATTGCAAGCCATAGCTGCTTGGAGCGGTAGCCAAAAATCAAGCGAATTGCGGCATACTCAATTAAACAACTGCCGATAAACATGACTGCCATGGTGACTAACTTGTTGACTGGACTAAAAGTGCCACCTAATAACATATCAAATACGTAATGCCATCCGAGCATAGCAATGCCCGTGATTATTGTGCCAATCAATGCCGCTACTGCATTACCTACCAAAGAAACAATCAATGCTTTTGCATTTGAAAGTGCCGGAATAAAACGTTTTAAAATATAAGCTTCAACAATGACTGAAATGATGATTACAAACCAGGTAGACCAGATAGCTCCACCCACAATCATTGCCGGCCATACGACATTAGCATGAAGTGAAGCAGTTGCTGTTACTGCCGCGAGTGCCATTAGTTTGGCAAAACGATTAGATTGAAATTTCATGGTATTCTCCTTTTATAGTTACCATTATGCACTTACTTTATCATCGTGCTTCGTTACCACATAACAATATGAAAGCGCACGCAAATCAAGCAAGGGTTCAACCGACACTTCATGAAACAATCCCTGAGTTTGGAACATTTTCACTTTACCAAGTCCAAAACCACGGGGGAAAATAAGCCCATCACCGCTCGATAAGATCATTTCACCCTCTTCTAATTGTGATAAATGGCTCACATGATTTAACTGTGCTGACCATTCTTCATTAGAGCCTTGATAAATTCCGGTTGCCTTACTTTGTGCGCAATAAGCAGCAACCTTGCATGCTTGATCGGTAACTAATACCACTTTACTATAATGCGGATACACTTCATGAACTTTGCCAATTAATACACTTTTATAAACGACGGCCATATCTTTTTGAATACCCGCACGCGTACCTTTATCAATCAAAAAATAATGAGCCTGTTCTGAAAAGTTTTTGACCAGCACTTGCGCAAGTGAGGCATTATCGCATTCATAGCGCTCTTTAAATTCAACGAGCTCTTGCGTGTCTTGGGCAAAACTGATCATGCCATTGAGTTCAATATTTTGGGCCAAAATAGTATCACGCTCGTGCTGAAGATCCTTTAATTGTATTTCTAATTCAGAGGCAGATTTACGTTTATGAAAAAAAGATTTTATGGGAGTTACTATTGAATTTTGCACCACTAAGATGGGGTACATAAGATATGAGGAATACTGCTCAATAGCTCCGGAAGTAAAAAAAAGCGCACGATGCGCTACAAATAATAATAAACAACAACTGGCACCGATTATTACTATGCTTCTATACCGCTTCTTTAACACTTTTTTATCCTATCATGGAATAAAAGGTATCTTTTATCTGTTCAACCGATGTTGAAGTTACCAATTTTTGACGGACAAGAGAAGCATCGGGCAAACCCCGAATATAAAACGGAACATGTTTACGGAATGCAAACAAGCCATGTGGACCATAATAGGCAATCATATTATCAAAGTGGGCAATGGCATACCCAATGACTTGTGCAGTGCTTAACTGATAGGGTTGGCCTTGAGAATGGGCGCGCAGCTCTTGCAGCTTCCACGGTTTTCCCCAAATACCTCTTCCAATCAAAAAACCATCAACACCCGTTTGTTCATAGACCATCTTAGCCGTTGGCCAATTAATCACACCACCAGAAACAATTACCGGGATAGAAACGGTTCGTTTAACCTGCGCAACCAGATTATAATCTGGACGCCCTTCAAACTTTTGGGTCTGCAAGCGCGGATGAATAGCAATCGCATCAGCACCACAATCTTGAATCAGCTGAGCAACTTCAAGAGCATTTTGGCATTTAAAGCCGGCACGAATTTTAACGGTGAAAGGGATCGGCACTAAACGGCGAAACTCTTTTAAGATCAGGGTAAGGCGCGGCAGATCAGCCATTAGAGCAGACCCTGAACCTGAACCGATCACATTACTTGCGGGACAGCCGACATTCAGATCGATCATATCAACCCCTTTGGCTAAAACTTTCTCAACCGCCGGGGCAATAAAATCAAGCTTATTCGCTGCAAATTGAAAGTTTAAGGGCCGTTCAAGAGCTTGGAAATCGAGCGCTTTTATGCCGCCCTTTTCATTGGCTACCGAGCCGGTATGACGCATTTCAGAATATAACAGTTCTTCATGAGAAAACTCGCGAACCAACTTTCTAAAGGGAGAGTCAGTAATTCCATCCAATGGACCGCCAATAAAACGCGGAAATGAAAGTGAACCAATCTTGATCTTTTCGTGCCAATAGTTCATAGTTATTCAATATTAATTTAAAAACTTAAAGTAATAGTTTTAGTATAGCAATTTATAATAGTTTAGCATCATTTAAGGCTTTTTATGAAATATTCTCCTTTTGTTCTTGCTCTTTTTTCTCTGGTAACCCTACTTACCTTACCTTCACATGCAATGACCCACGATGAACCAGCCTCAGTCGAGTGGCTTGAAAGCAACGATGTATATACCAATATATCCTCTATACGCTGTTCATCTCGAGGCTCTTATCAAGGCATTAATGGCTTAATTGAGATAACTAAGAAACGTGATCTGAGGACCGGTAAGCAACTTCAATTGAGCGGTATTTTATATCCTAAAAACACAGCTGCATTAAGTCTTCCCTATATGCTTACCACTACCATCTTTGATCAGTTATCTTTTTTGCATTACCAAGATTTACGCAACCAGGAAGCTCAAAGGGTAGCAAAAGAAAAAAGTGAGGCAAAAAAGCTCGCTTTAGATGCCCTATCTGAAGGTAATAAAACAGCGTGGCAGCACGCTTATTAACGGCTCAGTCATTTGACAATCGATCTGCTGGTCTATACATTCGAAGATAGATAACGTTCTAAAACTACTAAATGGAGGACATTATGAATCGTTATTTATTTTCAACTCTTTTTGCGTTTTTTGCGCTCTTTAATCCCCTTTATGCCACAACCACAACTAATAAAAGCAAAACCTGGTTTGAGTACGCTCAAAACGATTTAAAATCTGCGGTCGTCTTGAATGATGCGCATATTGTGGGTTGCGCATTGTATCACATCGAGCAAGCAACGGAAAAAGCACTTAAAGCTTATTTAATTGCGACCGATACTACTTTTGCACTCACCCATGATCTTGTGCCGCTCTTAAACAGTTGTTGCAAAAATGACTGCGACTTCCAACAATTTAGTGCGGATATTAAAGAGATAAACCCTTACTCAACCAAAAGCCGCTACCCTAATAACTCATATATTGAACCAACAGAGATAACTGTCAAAAGCTTAATTGCACGTGCAGCTACGCTCCTTAGATTTGTTGCACAAAAAATGAGTAATTAATTTTTTGGTTCGAACTCTAAAACTAATTCGTCTAAGTTATCGGTTGGGAAAGACACGTTTACCGCACCATGATGTTTTAGCAGTTTAATTATTTTATCTCGATCAATTAATGGCTTGCCGGCCCACTCAAATTCTGCGTAGGCAATTGCATTTGCATCTTCTAAATTTGGATCTGCACCCGCCTCAAGAAGTGTTTTGGTTACGGCAAGCACTCCTTTTCTATCAGGCTCACAGCCAACTGCATAAATTAAAGCCGATAAACCATCAACATCTACCGCATCAATCTTTGCACCTTTAGAAATTAATAGTGCTACTAATGCATTATCTGCTTTTTTAGATGCGATCATTAATGGAGTTCTATGTGCCATATCTTTGTAATTGATATTTGCACCTAAATCGATCAATGTTTTTGCGAGTAAAAAAAGTTGATCCTCAATGGCCAGCATTAACGCACTAGCCTTAAAATTTCCTGAATCATCTTTCATGAGCTTATTAGTATATGAACCGATGAAATATTTAAGAACATTTTTATTATTTTGCAAAATTTCAATTGCTGCTTTTTCATCTCTATCATTAAGTGCTGCAATCACTTGTTTAAATATTTTTTTATCAGCTGCATTTAAGGTAATCTTTTTTGCCATGTTAGCCTCTTCTTAAAAACGATAATCGGCACGGAATGCCGGGCCGTTATCATAGCACATATTAAATGAAAGATTTTCAGATAATTTGGAATCGATTACTTTATTAGCAGCAACCCCGTACAATGCACCTAATCCCGCACCGGCCACTACTTGAGAAAGGTAATGACGATTACAGTTAATAAAAACCAGTCCAAGCGCTGCAGCAAAAAATGCTAAGGGCACTGCCATTTGGTGGCCAAATCGCATGCCATATAAAGTTGCAATATAAGTTGCTTGTGCCATGTGACCCGATGGAAATCCTCCCATCGATTGCTTATGCCCATGTTTTAAAAATCCATCATGCCATGGACGCAAACAAAAATCCGCATCAAAGGTTTTAATTAAATCTTTTCCAAAGATCACGAAGGGAATTCCCAGTAGTAGCATCCACCCTGCTTCACGCCATTCCTGATCTGATGATAAAAATGCTTGTGAGCCTAATAATACAATGGGGATCGCAATTCCAAATCGCACCATCTCATGACACCAGTGCGGCATCTGATTAATATTTTTATGACCGTTATGGCTAAAAAAATGACATTGAATGCAATTATCCATTATTCGTGATGCCAAATAAATTGGTAGCGTTGCACCAATTACAATAAAGCTCTCAGTAGAGATAAGATTAATGTTTAACAATAATGAGTCTTTTATCGCCTGGCCCACAAAATTGAAGCCACGCCGCAAACAAGGAGCGCCACTTACGAATGTTTGCTTTGAAGGACAGGTGTTGCACCACCTTTGCTTACTCATTTCAAATTGTTGATCGAATGGCACATATGATTGTATGGCTACCGTAGTACCCAATAGAATAAGTAAAACGAACATCAAACGCATGCCACCACCAACTCGTATGGCCTAATCCCTTTTCCCTC
>CAYSAX010000011.1:0-9290 GCA_964429045.1 uncultured Pseudomonadota bacterium | reverse complement strand
CATGCTCTTGGTGATTTTCCGGACAAACTCCGACACGCTTAGTCTTATGCAGACACTCATCAACATTCATATGAACTAATGAACCTTGCAAAAGAACATCAATGCATAAACTTTTATTAACCAACAGGGGAATTCCTGTAACCATATGCCTATCACAATTATAATAGATGTACCCATGACTTGGCGTTTGTGTTAATAAACGATTACATAAATCTCTTCGAGTTAGAGTAATTTCATCTTGATCAAGTCTCACTTGTCCTCTTGTAATTTTCTGCAATAAATCGCGCGCCGATTGCTTCCCTTCCATTCCCGCATGATATGAATGTAATAAAAGGCTGAGAAATAAAGGGCGCTCAACTTTAACTTCATATGTTCGATCATCACATACATCCGTTTCAGGAGCACAAACATAATGCTTAAAGAGCTTAGGATCTCCCCGAGATACTCTGAATAAAAATAATGGATTATGTGACGCCTCGTGTTTCAATTTTTTATTAAGAAGTTGACCAAATTCACCACGACAACAGAGGAAATCTTCTCTTTGATATTTGTCAGGATTTTCCATGCCAATAAGTGAAGTAACAATACAAAGCAAACCTAATACTAATGTATGCATAATAATCCTTGCTGTAGCATTTAAATAAGTAAAAAAACAGTGATTTTCTTTATTTTTAAACAAACAACCCTAACATAGCAGATTTTCTCATTGTAATACACAATTCTGTGTATTAAGTAATCGCGATAAAAACATCCGAAATATTGTTACAAATAGAAATTATCTGGACTTATTTTACTATTAGCAATATGATAGAACATATTATTAACCCTATTTAGAGGAAATCAAATGAAGGTTATTTTATTCTCTCTTTTAGCTTTAATGTCCACCACAGTTATACATGCTCAAAACGATACCAGTGAATATGGTGCAACGTATACGTACGAAAAACGCTTTAACCACCCGCACCCAACGACTCTTAATGATAGTAAGTATAATGTAAAAATGACACCGGCAACTTTTGAAGCATTGGTAACCACAGCCTTCAATGCTCCTAATACCAATACTGAGCCATTAATTGAATTAATGCAGCGAATCAAAGATGGAAAAATTTCACATAACGCATCTAAGCAATACACACGCATCACTCATAAAGATTTCTATTACCGCTTGCTTCCGTACATTCCGTTGGAAAATTATTTTTCAACAGTCACCATGAGCAAAACTATTCGTGATTATGAAGTACAAGTGAATGGTAAACATGCAGCATTGCTTGTTGCTATGTGGGGCTCAGCGGGCAATCACGATCACAAGGTCGGATTAACGTATATGCAACCTGCCAAAATTAATTAATAAAAAAGGCACTCGTTTGAGTGCCTTTTTACTTTTAATATCCTTTTGGATGCATCTTATGCCATTCCGTTTGTTGCTCATACGCATGGGCAGCTTTGAACATAAGCTCTTCACCCAAGTGTGGCGCAATCAACTGGAAGCCAACCGGCAATCCGTTTAGAAATCCACACGGGATTGATATCGCCGCATTTCCAGCCAAGTTTACCGGACAGGTGAAATAGTCTTGCAAGTCCATTTGCAACTTATCAACATCAAATGCACCAAATTTAAATGCGGGTGTTGGAGATGTTGGCATAACGAGTAAATCAACCTCTTTATACATGTCAACAAATGCCTGGCGAATCATTGCTTGAACAATTTTTGCCTTCTTAATGAAAGCATCTGCATGGCCCGCTGATAATACATAATTACCAATCATGATACGGCTACGAACTTCTGGCCCAAATCCATCATGACGGGTATTGCTATACATCTGCTCAAGAGTTTTTGAATCTTTGGCACGCAATCCATAACGCACTCCATCAAAGCGAGACAAGTTTGATGCCGCTTCAGCACGGCTGACAATAAAATAAACGGCTGCTGAATAATCAAGCACCGGAATTTTAACTTTTTTAATTTTGGCACCAAGGCCTTCTAAAACTGCAATCGCTTTCTCAGTCGCTGCAATTACTTCAGGATCCATACCCTCAGCGTAAAGCGCATTTTCAACGATACCAATAGTACAATTTTCAGGAAGTTTTCCATCGAGTGTTTTGGTGTAATCTTTTTTTTCAACTTTTAAACTGGTTGAATCTTTAGGGTCATGACCCGCAATAGCAGACATAACCAATGCATTATCATACACGGTTCGGGTACAAATTCCGATTTGATCCAGTGAAGATCCATAGGCAACCAATCCATAGCGAGAAACCAATCCATAGGTTGGTTTGCTTCCTACGATGCCACAAAAGGCTGCAGGTTGACGTACTGAACCACCTGTTTCAGATCCAAGTGCCCACGGAACTAATCCTGCTGCAACTGCTGCCGCAGAACCACCGCTCGAACCACCTGATACGCGAGAATCATCCCACGGATTTTTAGTTTTATGATAGGCAGAAGTTTCAGTTGAGCTTCCCATTGCAAACTCATCGCAGTTTGCGCGGCCTAATAAAACGGCTCCTTGATCTTTTAATCGAATAGAAGTGGTTGCATCAAAAGTCGACTCAAACCCTTTTAAGACGTTTGATGCGCAAGTCAACCCTCTACCTTCTTGAGCAATATTATCTTTTATGAGCCCCGGAATTCCTGCCAGAGGGCCAGTATTGTGACTTGCTTTTAAAACTGAAGCTTTATCAAAAACCTCGATAGCTGAGCCTAAATTTTTATCTTTTTGCGCAAAGCGCTCGATGCAATGATCAAGCAACTGTTCAGTTGTAATTTCTTTAGCGTCTAATTTGGAACGTAATTCTTTAATTGATGCAAAGGAAAGATTGGTGTTCATCGTGTATTTCCCTATTCATGTTCTAAAATTGCAGGTACCACAAAATAATCGGCCTCAACGTCAGGGCCTTGTGCTTTGATCTTCTGGGCATCGAAAGGAATCGCAACATCTTCTCTGAATACATTCACGTTTTGTGATAAAGATGCCTGTGCGGCTTCAGCGACTTCACTTACGCGTGCTGCGTAGGCTAAAACCGATTCTAAATGCTTAATAAGTGGTTCAATTTCATCTTCATGGATTGCAATGCGCGACATATGCGCAATTTTAAGTACTTCTTCTCTGGTGATGATTGCCATTGTTATTCCTATTATTTATTCGCATTAATCGATTGATACACCAAGCCTGATTCAGGCACAAAGTAATTTAGTAACAATGTATGCGATGTCTATTAAAATCAGTTTGAGAGTATAACCATCAAACCGAAACTTTATAAACGTTTAATCTATCACAATTTAGTAAAAATGGCTAACGCACCACTAATAACGGGTTCTTATAGCGTGTGTGATTTCCATTTGGATCCGCGTAAGCGATTAATATAGACAATACTCATAAGGCCATTTCCCACATAAAATGATCCATAAATGAGTAAAAATTTTAAGACTGGGTTGGGAATGTGCAAACTAGCCAAGAAACTGGAAACCGGTATAAAATAACCAACACAAACTGCTAAGCGTGTCCACATCACCACTTTTACATCACCGGCGCCTCGTAACGCACCTGATAGTATCAGCTGTATCAGATCAAAAAAGACCAGTACACTCAAAATGGGAAATATCTGAGCGGTAAGCTGGGTAAAATCACCATTTTTATCAAATATTTTCATTAATTGGGTCGGATAAACTGAAAAGACGGCCAAAATGGAAAAGACCATAATGGATGCCATGAACATTACTTTCTTGATATTACTCTTAATCCCCGCCCAATCACGACGTCCATGATCATTACTCACTAATAAAGTAATAACCTGAGCAAATGCTATAGCAGGTAAAAAGGCGAAACGTTCAAGATCTTTTACCGCACAGAAACTTGCGGTCGAACAGGTGCCCATGACATTAATGGTTTTACTAAGCCAAATGTAGGCAAAGGCAAGCGTTGCCTTATCAATTGCCACCGGCCAAATAATTTTAAGAAGCTCTTTAATATAATGAAAATCTAATTCAGAAAAAAGCTCAATTGCATAATGCCGGTACCCTTTATTTATTAACACAAAAAATATTGCGGCAACGGTCATTACTACGCTTTGTATTACTGATGCCCATGCGGATCCATTAAAACCAAGCTCAGGCAATCCGAATTTTCCAAAAATAAAGCCTAAATCAAAAAACATAAATGCAGCAGCACCAATCACAAAAATATACATAGGTGTTCGGGTGTTTTTGATACCACGTAAAAATCCAATAAATGCTAAATAGAGAAAGGTAAAAAATACGCCAACTGCTCGTAAGCGCCAAAAGGGAATTCCTAAGGCAATAATATCCGGAGAGGCATTAAGCCAGGTAAGCGTAAGTTCTGCGGTAAAAAATAATATGGTCGCAAATAGTGCGCCGCATGCCACCGTAATCCAAAATGCATCTTTAAAAACACGTCCCGCTTTTTTATATTCAGCAAGACCATTAAAGTTACCCACCATGATGACCGTACCGATAGAAAATGCCTCGGCAATTTTAAATAGGAAATGCAACGTATTATTGGTGGTTCCTAAAGTCGCATATGCCGGTGTTGATTTTAGCAAACTTATAAAATATGAATCAACCCAAAAGGGTAGCGCAAAGATAACCAGCGAAGTGATAAATTCTGGATAGAAGTAGCGTAAAATTCGTGAGTAACTTTCCCCGTGCTGTGTATCTCTAATACCGGCAAAATAGCTTGCCCAAAGTCCTTGTTTCATACAATCCTCACTGAATTTCAAATTTGGATGCTTTAGCTCTCTGCCGCCAGATATAAACCATTAAAGTACAAATGTAAACGATAAGCGCAACTTGCGTGAATTAAGCGGGAGAATGGGCAAAAAATATGAATCGACGCGTCTTTTGCATGATCATATAAGAAACTTCTTTTACAAAATATGGTTTCTCAATGGCAGTTAACTGCCATTCTTGAGATGCCCAGTACACCAATTGTCTGGTTCTATATACACAATTTTCTTTAAACATACGCATTAGCTCATCAGTATGCAATGAAGCGCGTGAGACAAAAAGATCGATTGGTTCATCTGTTTTGCGAATAAAGGTACGCCAATCCATATCTCGCACTTCAATGCCTTCAAGTTGCAAGGTACTAATTACGGTATTAAGAAACTCAATCTTCTTTTTTGTTACTTCAATTAAGACAACTCGCAAATGAGGAAACATAATTTTAAGCGGAATACCGGGAAATCCGCCACCCGTTCCAATATCCGCAATCATAGTAAGTTTGTTAATATCAATAAACTTACTCAGTGCTAATGAGTCTTGAAAATGGCTGGCAATAATATTTTCCGTATCAGTGATTGCGGTTAAATTGATAAGCTCATTATGCTCTTGCAGCATTTTCAAATAGGTTTGAAACTGCTCACTTTGCATAGGTGATAGATTATATTCTGAGATAAATGCACGCCAACGAGGTAGCATTTGCACATCTGATGTAGGTGAAATCACCGTCGATACTCCAAAACCATAGATTTTAATGTTTACGTTCTGTTAGCTTGTTTACAATAATAACCTCTTACCATAAGAGAACACTATGAAAACAAGTTTTGTGCGTTTCCTCTTTATTTTAGCACTTTTTTTTCATATTCCCAGTCTCTTGGGAGAACAATTCATTAACCTTTTTTTAAAACCATACCCGGTTATAACACCGGTAGCACAAGCCCAAAAGTTTATCGCAAAAATTCATCAACCGGCTAAGCTCGCGCGTTATCAAACCAAACGTATGGCTCCTGCATTAGTATCTGGTATTTTTGCAACCTATGGTGGTTTGTTAACCACATCAGATTTAAATGGTGAGCTCACATTTCCTTGGCTTCATGAAAAACCATTTATTCATCTGTTAGTTACCGAGGAATTAACGCCTATTGTGCGTTCGGGAAACACCATTGATCATTGGGAATTGCAAGAAGGAGTTCCCGTTATGGCATATAAAATGGAGCAAAAATGGGATGATTCAGCACGCGCAATGTATTGGGATATTAGTAAAGAGCCTGTACCAACCAATAATATCATACCGCTGGAATCGATAGTTATTTTTGCAGATCCAAAATATGTGTATGTACCATTAGGCGTTCAGCTCTTTAAAGAGACCCCGCATCTTATATTGCCTGACATATATATTAAGCATGGCGTTAATTTAACTAAGAATGCATTGTATATTGTGAATTTGAGTCACTATTTTGGCGGAATAATTCCCGTGTATAAAAAAGATAAAGCGCGTTACAGCAGACATTTGACATATTAATGCAAAATACATTAAATATACTACACTATTAGCATCTGGAATGCTTTGCTCAATATACTAAAAGACCCAATTAGCATATCTTTAAAGGAAAGACAAAGATGAAACTTCAAATTGCGTTTGATATAACAGACCTCGATCAGGCAATTAGCGTTGCACACAAAGTTGCAGAGCAAAGCGACATCCTTGAAATAGGAACACTATTAATTTACAAACACGGGGTTGCGGCTGTTGAACGTTTCAGACAAGAATTTCCTAAAAAAACATTGTTAGCCGATATCAAAATTATCGATCGTGGCAAAGAAGCAGTTGCAACAATGGCTAACGCCGGTGCTGATTGGATTACGGTTATGGCTGGTACGGGTAAAGAAGTGATTCATTCTGCTTCTACTATGGCACATCAACTTAATGTAAAAGTAATGCTTGATTTAGTTGACTCTTCATCACTGGGGCAATCTGCCATGGAAGCTAAAAATCTAGGAGCCGATGCCTTATTGTTCCATCAAGCATACGATGAAAAAGATGCACTCATTTTACTTGATAAATGGGAAATGGTGCGCGGCAATACCACATTGCCTAATTTTATTTCTGCAAAAATAAATCGCACCACCGTATTTAATATTTTAAATATTAAACCTGATGGCATAGTTGTGGGCAAAAGTATTATTGATGCAGAAGATCCAGCAGAAGAAGCAAAATTCTTTTATAATTTAAGTAATGAATAAATTTTAGTTATTTTTTTACAGCAGATTCTTTCTCGAAATCTCCAAGTGCTTCTCTCATCATTTTTTCTAGCTCAGGAGTTAATCTGCTTTTATTTGGATTTTGCTTTTGTAATCTTTGCACTTCTGATTCTAATTGCCGATGTAAATCTTCTGGAATAATTTTTTTAGCTTGCTCTAATGTAATTTCACTGTTATCAATTTTTTTTGCAATTGCATTAATAGACAAGTCACGTAATGATTCTGGATTATAATAAGGAGGTGCTGGAGTAGCTATTTCTCCCATATCCTTGTACATTTGCGAGTCTTCGAATTCCAAAGACATCCATTGGCGATAATAACCGTCATCACCCCTTCCACCATGAGGATTTCTTATCCATGCGCCCATCCCAAATAATGAATGTGTAACTACGACTAACACAACAATTAAATATCTCAAAAGTTTCACGTATTCCCCCATCTCTTTAATCATTAATTACGAGCAGCTTCTTTCTCAAAACCCAGGGTTGCCTCTTCCATTGCTTGTTCTAATTCTGGAGTCATTCTAGTTTTATTAGGATTTTGTTTCTGTAACCTTTGAACCTCTGCTTCTAATTTCGGATATAAGTCTATTGGAAGGATCTTTTTAGCTTGTTCTAAAGTAATTTCACTATTATCAACTCTTTGAGCAACAGCATTAATAGATGCATCTACTAAAGGTTTGGGTTGGGAAATTTTTGGTTGTTCAGTAACTACTGGTTTTTGTATCTGATAACGTTGCACCGACTCTTGTGCTCGTCGATCAATTTGAGCACGCACACGGCGGCCATGCATTTCGATTTCATCATCAATCTGCGAATGGTAGTAATAAGGCCCTCTTTGCGGTGGACTCGGGTTTAATTCTCCATGATCACAAGTTTTTCTAATTGCCTGCATTGAAAATGAAGAGAATAGTATAGCTATCCCCACTAAAATTTTTTTGAATTTCATCATAATGATACTCCTTTATTTAAGGATACCATATACATATGCCAAATAGGAATATTTAGAATCTCATAAAACTCTTGATTTTATAACAAAAAATATGCTATAGATCGCATTAGCAAGATAATCTTAGTCTCATCTATTTCAGAACAATTATATATCATAAAGCTATTGACCTATATCACTGCAATTGCAGTTAAGTCTTAAAACATAAACATCATTTTATATAGCCGAAAAATTAGAAAATAAAATTTTATTTTTGACAAATGCGTTATTTTAGTACTAAGATGTCTGCAGTAATTTGTAATTTAATTTTCTAAAGGAGATTTTACATGAATTCACGTTACACACTTGCCTTAGCATTGTTACTCTCAAGCCTGCCCGCTTTCACTCGCGCAAACGACCATGATTGCTTAAGAAATATTGAACTAAAATCTGGCGACATTGAAGCTGCAGTAATTTGGCTTGCAAGTGAAAAATTACCTGATTTTGGTCTGCAATGCCCAATAAAAGATGCAATTAAAAGAGAAGTCATTTTAGATCGCGTAGACGCACATATTACTCATGGAGCTCTTGCTCTTGATTTTGATTTACCACAAGCGGGTTCAGTTGCCGTTGTTACTAATGATGAATCATTACATGTGTTATATGTAGTTGCTAAAGATTTACTTGATCACAAATCAACCAATGATATCTTAACTGATGCGGGTAAAACCTATGTCAGCGAAAAATTAGTATCTGCTGCATTATGGATTGTAGCACAAACTAACGTTGAAGGCTTATTACCAGATTCAATCACCAGCGGCAGAATTTATAACTTCTTGCGTAAAGAAGCTGCTCGTTGTGGTGTTGCTCACCTTCTTCAAAGAGCATGCAATAAGTAATTATTGCTCTAAATAATAAAAAAGGCAGCCCTAAAAAGCTGCCTTTTTTTTATATTTATAAATTTAATAAACTTTATAATGTGCTAATAAATCTGCTTTAATATCATCACTCGCTTTTTCGATAATTGCATCACGATTTGCACCACAATCGATAAACGCTTTTAGCACCTCAATATGCTTAGTTTGTAATCCATAGTCGACGGGCGAATAATCAAATATATCAAGCGCATACATATTAGCCCCTTCAGGAACTAAACTACGCACAACTTTTCCATTTGTTTCGTGAAATACAGAATAATTTTCTCCCGCTTTTGAGCTAGTATAGAATGGTAGAGCGGTCGGATTCATTGCAAGATAATGAAGCACCGTTCGCTTTAAATTATCTTGAGCAGTACAAGAGGCCCCTCTGTCCAATAATTGTTCGACAATTTCTGGGGTTAATCGTAAAGGATTAATCTATAATG
>CAYSAX010000010.1:0-16244 GCA_964429045.1 uncultured Pseudomonadota bacterium | reverse complement strand
GTCAATACATTAAGATCCCTTGAAGACTACTAGGTTGATAGGTTGGAAGTGTAAGCGCCGTAAGGTGTTGAGCTAACCAATACTAATAGATCGAATGTTTCTATCACATAAAAATTATGTTGGTTTACTACGCTGAGTACTTAATTTACATTACCAAAAATTAATGCTATCATTCTAACGAGTGATAGCAATCACAAGAATAAATTATGAAAAATTTCTGGTGGGTATAGCTGCAGGGAAACACCCGTTCCCATTCCGAATACGGTAGTTAAGTCTGCAGCGCTGATGATACTTGTCTGGTGACGGACTGGAAAAGTAGGTACTGCCAGGTTATATTAAAGCCTCGATTAATTTCGAGGCTTTTTTATTGCTCAAAAATAGCACTATAATGATCTGTAACAAAAAATTATTATTTTCGCCGCTTATAACCGCGAATAAATGCGTGTTTAATTTTCTTTTTAACTAAAAAGAGTACACTAAAGGCGAATGTCATTTTATTATCATTTACATACAAGGATGAGGCCATGAATTTTAATTCGTACAAATTATCATTAATGCTTCTGGTGTTGGGTATTGGTTCTATTCGTGCGGAATATGATGATCTGATTTCCTTTGAAGAACAACCTTCAACTATCGATATTCAAGCGCAGATGAGTTCCATGATGAATCACATGTATGAATTAATTATGCCGGACTACAAGAAAATATATAAAAAATATTATTCTGATATTGAATGGCTTGAGCATAACTATGTAATTAATCGAGAAGAAGGAAATATTCTTATCAATACGATTGCAATAGAGTTTCAAAATGTAATCATTGATAAAATAGATAACGTTATCAATATTATTGCGACTCAAACAAGTTCAAATCCTACTAATGAAGAACGACAAGCCTTTAAAAATATCATGTTGCAAATAGCGCCATTAACTATTATGCACGGCTTGCAGAAAAATGCTGAAATAAAAAGTAGCGTGTATCAAGAAATAATTGCAGAACAAAAATAATTATTTTATTTTTAAGATGAAGCCCCAGTATTATAATGCTGGGGCTTTTTATTATACAATTTACCAATAAGGATTTTCTATGGTTGTAAAACGTTCAGATCTTTCATGGATTCTTGTCTCTGATATTAATAAAGCAAAAAAATTTTTTACTGAAGTACTTGGTCTAGAAATTCGTAGCGACACCCCAGAATATGGCTGGGTTGAACTAATGCCCAAAGAAGGTGGTTCAGCTTTAGGTATTGGCCAATACAATCCTCAATATGGAAAAGATGCCAAACCAGGTGAAAATGCAATTATTACCTTTACTGTTGATGATATTGTTAAAGCTAAGGCACTCTTTCAGGAAAAAAACGTAACTTTAATGGGCGATATTGTTGAAGTGCCAGGACACGTAAAAATGTTGTTTTTTGCTGATGCTGATGGAAATAAATTTCAATTAGTTCAAGTATTGAATGAACCTATTCATGGAAAAGGCTGTTGCTAATTATTTTTTATGATCGAATAATAATGCCGATCGGATTCATGATCGGCATCTCTTTTTGCTTATCCCATTTACCATAGAGTGGATGAATAATAATCTTATGATTTCCAATGATTTGAACTGCTTTTGTATATAATGATGAAGATCTTATTAAATAATCGCATTGTGTCATGGCAAAAAAATCTTCTAGCACATTATTGTCATGACAATTCCCCTCTTTTCTGAAAACAAATTGTATTGAGTCATCATTGAGGTAATTGCTATAGCAGTTTACTATTCGCTCAGGATTTGGATCATCGGTAAATAAATGTACGAGCATTATTAAATTTCGGTCAATCAATTTTCTAAGTGTTTGCAATTGTTCTAAATAATAGCGATCGCTGGGAAATTTAGTGGGCCATACTTGATCTGCGGTTTGTGTGTTTTTAAATGTACATAAATCCGTGGATAAAGGTTTATCAAAGCCTCCTCCTTTGCGAACATGCAATGCTACCGTTGCAAAACCATCTTGCTGCTTAACCATTCCTAAAACTTTTAATGGTTTAATCATATTTTTAATTAATGTTCCAAAACGGGGATCAATGAATTGATAATCGTATAAATCAGGGCTTTTAGTGTAAAAGTTAGTGATAAATAATACATTTTGATCTTTGTGTGCAATGATATCATCTTCACTTTTGACTTTAATAACTTTTTCAAAGTTATTAAGTAAAGATTGATCGAACTTCTTTTCTGTGGTGCTCAATGCTAATTGATCAGAGTATTCGAAAGGTTTGTAATAAAGAGGAAGCTTGTATTTAAATGCAAACCATTTTGCTTTGCAATAGGTGCTTAAGCAATCGCCAAATCTTCCACCATTTAAATCATACGTAATTGCGCTTGGATATGATGCAGCTGAAAAGAATAATAATAAAAATAGTAATAGCATACGTGTCCCCTTTTGCTCCGAATATATTGTAAATTTACAATAGTGAGCTAGGTGAATTCAAGAGATCCTTAAAGTGATACTTACATTATGGCTTTACAAAAAAACGATTTGAACTATATTAGTTTGAAATTTATTAATAACTACAATATGTAAGGAACATATGAAAAATAAATTAGTTGTTGTACTACTATTATCTTCATTGTTTGGTCAAATATATTCCGATGGTCATGCCAGAACTGTTCCACTTCATGAATTAAAAGAAAGATTAGCAGTAGAAAAAGAACTTGCTGAAGTAGTAAAAGATAAAGATCGTGATACCCAAAAAGCTATTTTGCTTTTGGGTGGATCAGCTGCTTTACTGGGACTTTCTAAACTTCTTCAAAATAAAACAGGGCTTAGTGGACTTGGCAAGATGTTTAATCTAACCGCTGGTGAGTTCCAAGCAGCATGTGCATTAGCAAGTACTGTTTCAGCTATTGGAGTAGTTGCAAAAGATTCTATTGCTGAACCGTGCAAAAGCGCTGCATGGAGAATTCCGGTTATGGCTGCTGTAGGCGGTATTGTTTCACATGGCGTAGTTCATTCATTTTTAGGTAATTTCCCAATGGGAATTGGCGATTGGTTTAAAGCTAACCCGCCATCAGATAAAAAAGGAATTTTTGCAATTTATGCAATTTTTGCTTGGTATGGTTTAAAACCTAGTTTAGATAGATTAGAAAATTGGGCTTCAAATAAAGTTTCAAATTATTCTAAAGAATATTGGTCATAATAAATAGTAAAAAGCCGCGGTAGATCCGCGGCTTTTTTGTTTTAAGACCGATTTTTATAAAATATCGATATCAAACAGATCTGCAAAACGTGCATAATCCATAAGTGAACGCTTGGTTGCCAGCCAGGTTGGCAATATCTCTTGTGCATACTCCATAAAGCTCATCAATCCAATACGGCTGACCAAATGTCCTTTTTCATCAACATATTTTTCAGGAAACGCAATTCCAATACCAAAAAGACGCGGACCTAAAATGCCATTTTGATCTTCAAAATTAATAGTGGGTGCATTTTGAATGGTAGGAATCTCATTGCGTTGGTATCCGACTGCATAGACAATTTTAGTACAAATAGGAAGCCATGCTTTGAGGGCATCACAAGAATTATAAATACGCACGAGGTTAATCGGTGGAGTTTTTAACAAGACATCATGCGCCCAACGTGCGGTCATTCCTTTTAAGCCCGACTCTCCATCAAATTCAATTGGATTTCGATAGAAATTAATTACTCTTCCGACCGGAAGTTCCGAAAGATATTTCAGAATTAAGATTGCCGATTGTCCACTGCCGACTACTGCAATAGTGTCTTTTAATGATACGTAATTAGTCAGATTTGCTTTATTTATTGCTAAATCGAGTGGGATCTCATTTTTGCAGTCATAGTCTAAACGTTTAGGATGTGCACCCGTTGCTAGTATAACATGCGCTGCGGTAAAACAACCTCCTTGTTTTAGCCCAACTTTCCATACATCATTAGTGTAGCCCAGAGAACACAGAGAGTCCTTCCTACAGTTTACTTTTGAACACATATAGTTGCTAATCTCGGCGAGCGGTTCAACAATGACTTGCAATGGATACTCAAGCTCTTGATCGAGATCATATAATTTCTGCACCGCAGGAGATTGGCTTTCTTGGAAAGTTGCGCATGAATTTATAAATTCAATAAACTGTTTTGTTTTTGCATTGCCTGGTACTGTTGAATAATATTTACCCATTCTACCGACGCCAAACTCCGGATCCACCCAAATAATACTTTTAGGATCAGTACCCAAATCCAATAATATTCCTAAAATAATAATTCCCGCAGGTCCTGCACCAATAATAGCCCATTCTGCATCGACATTATGCCGCGTTGTTCTAATGGGAAAAAGCGATTGGGTTAACGTGTATTGAATGTTCAAAAACAATACTAACAATACAAAAGTTATTTTTTGAATTTTATTCATTGCGGTCTCCTTTAATTGTCCCTACTGTACTGTATTCCAAGAGTTGATTACAAGAGATGCTGGCAAAGGAATCGGTTGGCCGTTACTCTATAAGTATTTAGGAGAAAATATGAAAATACTATGGTATATGATTGTTTCTATAGCTATTTCTATTAATGCATTGCAGTTGTCCCAAACGCAAGTGCAACAAATTGGTCAGATGATTTGGAATAACGAAAGCAAAAAGAATGTAGATAAACTCATTTTTTGGAATTCAGGTGAAGAGTTTCCTTCATTAGGTATTGGGTATTTTATCTGGCATACAAAATCGGAAAAAGTTCCCTTTGCTCAGCAGTTTCCCGATCTTATTTCTTATCTAAAAAAACAAAATATCAAAGTTCCTTTGTGGATGAGCAAGAAATATGCTCCTTGGGCAAATCGCCAAGCCTTTTTAGCTGATCGCAATTCAAAACGTATGCAAGAATTGCAAAAGTTGTTAGAAAGCACGATTGACTTACAAGCGCAATTTATTGTACATCGGTTTCAAACACAATCATTGCCGGCAATATTCCAACTTTCAAATACTAAAGAACAACAAATTATCAAAAAACAACTTCAACGACTATATGATACACCCGGCGGCGTGTATGCGGTCATCGATTATGTTGATTTTAAAGGCGATGGCACTAATCCCCAAGAACGATATAACAATAACGGGTGGGGATTATTACAAGTGCTGCTTTCCATGAAAGATACCGGTTCACCTTTGCAGGATTGTGTAACCAGCGCGCAAGAAAAACTTAAACAGCGTGTGCAGAATTCACCTAAAGAGCGCAATGAGCAAAAATTTCTCCTCGGATGGAATAATCGCGTTAAAAACTATTTAAGCGTTAAATAATCCCAGCAATTCATAAACATTCGTAAAGCGTTTTGCCTGGCAAGATCCGCCTTCGATTTTTTGATTTTTAGCAACCAGTAACTGTTTAATGCCAAATTTTTCCGCTTCTTTAACAAATAAATTGATCTGATTAATCGGTTTAATTTCACCGGTCAAAGAGATTTCTCCCAGAGCAATTGATTTATCGGGTAATGATTGTTGGAAGAAGCTTGATAAAAGAGCAAGTGCAATTCCTAAATCGGTAGAGCTACCTTTTATTTTAAATCCGCCACTTACTTTAAAGAAAATATCATTGGTGCTTAATTTTACATGCAGATATTTTTCTAAGATTGCAGCGATTAAAACGACCTGTTTTTGATCTAGACCCGAAACTACGCGTTGGGGAATTCCAAGTTTTGATTCGATAGTTAATGCTTGTAGTTCAATTAATAACGGGCGAGATCCTTCAATAACACTAACTAAAACCGAGCCGGGTGCATGAGAAAGTTCGCTGATTAAATGTTCGTTAATGTTCGGAACTTCTTGAAGGCCATTTTCTTTCATTTCAAAAAAGCCAAGTTCATTGATGGTTCCAAAACGGTTTTTAACTGAGCGCAATACGCGGGTTTGCCAACGATCTTCCCCTTGCAGATAAAAGACCGCATCAACCATATGCTCTAATGTTTTAGGGCCGGCAATGGTGCCTTCTTTAGTAATATGGCCGCTGACAATTACAGTGATATTATTTTCTTTAGCCAATCTCATTAAGTGAAAAGCAGATTCACGTAATTGGCCGACACTTCCTGGAAAACTAGTAGCATTTGCGGTGTAACAATTTTGAATCGAATCAATAATTACAAGATCAGGCTTGTGGGATTGAGAGGTAGCAATAATAGTTTCTAAATCCGCTTGATCAGAAAATAAAAGATTATCATTAATGCATTCCAAGCGTTGTGCGCGTTGTTTAACTTGTTGTAATGACTCTTCGGTAGAAAAATAATACACGATATGATCGCGAGCCAAGCCATTACAGATTTGTAAAAGTAGCGTTGATTTTCCAATGCCCGGATCACCGGTCAAGATAATAAGTGAACTTGGCATAATACCGCCACCAACTACTCGATCCCATTCATCGATATTAGAAAGCATTCGCTGTGCCGGAGTTGTCTCAACGCTATTAAGTTGCATCATTGTGATAGTTGCGCGCGATGATTGAGCGTTTACTTTTGATCCAGGAATTATGGGCGCAGCTTGTTGTTCTGCAAAGGTATTCCATTCATTGCATTCAGGACAGCAACCCATCCATTTTATACTTTGATAGGTGCAGCTACTACAAGTAAAACTTGTTTTATGTTTTGCCATATTAATAACTAAATAATTTATCGATGCTATAACATCCGCGGCAACGCGCTTGATAGGCCTCTTGCGCGCCGATCATCACAATCGGATCATCATATTTTGCCGGATTGCCATTTACTAATCGTTGGCTAAAATGTGCATCATGACCACACTCGGTACAAATGGCGTGCAACTTAGTTACTTTATCAGCAATTGCTAATAGTGCGGGCATGCAGCCAAAGGGTGCACCACGAAAATCAAGATCAAGGCCGGCAACGATAACCCGTTTTTTACTTTGAATTAATTGGCAAACGACACTGATTAATTCAGGAGCAAAAAATTGTGCTTCATCGATGCCAATAACGCTTGCATCGTTTGCATTCACAATTTCAATAATATCAAACACGTTTTCCAATGGTTTTGCATCAACTTTGCTACCATTGTGTGAAACTACATATTCTAAGCCATAGCGGTTATCGATTTGAGGTTTGAACGTAATGACTGCTTGCTGCGCAATTTTTGCACGACGTAATCGTCTAATTAATTCTTCCGATTTTCCTGAAAACATGGGACCACAAATTACTTCCAATTGTCCATGCGATGCATGCTGTGTGCAATTATTTTTTTTATTCATGAATAACTCGTGCATTTTTTTATTTATCTTTTATTCTGCTTGTGAGAAAGTATATCATCAAAGAAAAAGATCGTCATTTAAAGAAAAAATATGAAATATATTTTATTTATTTTTTTCATTTTTCAAACAATTTTTGCCGGTAGAGAATTTATTGCATGCTCCCCATTAGAAAAGCTGCATGAATTTATTTTGCGTCGCCATCAAATAATAACGCATATCAACTGTGTGATCCATTCTGAACAAGATGAATATTGGAATAAAAAATTCGATCAATTATGTGATGAAGTTGAAAAGCACGAAGTTTTTTTTAAACAATATTTTAACGTAAATAATAATGCAACAACTACTGTACAAAAAAGATTGTATAACGGTTTTATAAAAGAATTAGCTAAAGATAAAGCGACAAATGAAACCGCAAATGTAGTTGGTGAAGCGATCGCAGAACATCTTTTAAGACTACCAACTCTTCCATGGCAGAATATATGAAAAATAATCAGCAAAATTCATTGAGTAAATTTTTAGCACAATCTGGTGTGGCATCACGCCGCAAAGTAGTTGAACTCATTGAGCAAGGTGCTATTCGAGTTAATAACAGAGTAATTAAAGAGCCAGGATATAAATTATCTGCGGATGACGTAGTCACCTACAATAATAAATTAGTGCGTGTAGAAGAAAAAATTTATTTGTTACTCAATAAGCCTACCGGATATATCACGACTGTTTCTGATGAAAAAGGACGTAAAACGGTAATGGATATTTTAAAAAAGAATTTTAAACAACGATTATACCCGGTTGGCCGTTTAGATTATGAAACGAGTGGGTTATTAATAATTACCAATGATGGTCATTTTGCGCAGCAATTAGCGCATCCCAGTTATAACATGAGCAAGACTTATGCAGTCACTCTTGATCGCTGGCTGGCCTTTGAAGATCTTGCGCGAATTAAAGTAGGTTTGCAATTGCATGATGGCCGTATTGAAGTTGATGCAGCTAGTTATATGCCGCCGCAAGCGCGTAATCATATTAAAGTGGCATTGCATAGCGGAAGAAATAGAATTGTGCGACGCATATTTGAGCATTTGGGGTATACGGTAAAAAAATTAGATCGTGTTGGATATGCGGGACTTACAAAAAAAGATTTACGTGTGGGCAACTGGCGTTATCTTACCGATCAAGAGATTGAAAATTTAGTTTCTTTAAAAGATATAATAATAAAAAAATGAAAGTATAAACTATGTCTACTTCCTACATCGCTATTGAACAATCATCTGGATTACAAGGAACTTTAGAATTAGTTGGCGCAAAAAATGCCGTATTAGTGATCATTGCATCATTATTGCTTACTAAAGGTAAATCACGATTAACCAATGTGCCTGCATCGGATGATGTATTGCAGATGATTAAATTAATGCAATCATTGGGTGCGGAGGTCTTTTTCTATCCGCAAGAACATTTATTAGAGGTGGATACCAGTACCGTAACTAAGTTTCAAGTAAGTGCTGATATTATGAAAAAGATGCGGGCATCTATTTTAGTTATGGGACCATTGCTGGCACGTTTTGGCAAAGCAGACATTGCGCTTCCGGGTGGATGTGTTATTGGCACGCGGCCGATTGATTATCATCTAAAGAATTTCAAAAAAATGGGCACCATAATTGAAGAGTGTGGTAACTTTTTGACTGCCCGGGCTGATCTTTTACATGCACAACGCATAGTGTTGGAATATCCAAGTGTTGGTGCTACTGAAAATATTATGATGGCTGCTGCTTTAACACCCGGAACAACCAGTATTATCAATGCAGCACTAGAACCTGAAGTATTTGATCTAATTGCAATACTAAAAAAGATGGGTGCAAAAATATCAGTTGAAGCTCCCGCAACGATTCATATTGAAGGAGTGACATCTTTGCAAGCAGTCGAGCATGCTATTATTCCCGATCGTCTTGAAGCAGGTGCATTATTATTAGCTGCTGCAATTAGTGGTGGTTCGATCAGTTTGCCCCATGCTCACGCGTATTCTATGGATGTATTTTTAATGAAATTAGAAGAGATGGGTCATGAGCTTACTATTGGAGCTCAAGGAGTTGGCATCAGCTTAAAAGCAACTAAAGAGCCGCGTGCAGTTTCATTTAAGACCGCTCCGTATCCTGGGTTTCCTACCGATTTACAGGCACCATTTATGGCGGCACTATGTTTGGCGCAGGGTACCAGTATTGTTGAAGAAACCGTATTTGAAAATCGTTTATTACATGTACGTGAACTACAAAAAATGGGCGCTTTAATAAAAGTTGACCATAATAAAGCGGTAGTTACCGGAGTTGATAAACTCTATGGTGCATCAGTGATTGCAACCGATATTCGTGCCTCTTGTTCTTTAGTGTTGGCAGGTTTGGTAGCCAATGGTTCGACGATTATGACGGGCATTCATCATTGGACGCGGGGTTATGAGGGACTGGAACACAAATTGACAGCACTGGGTGGTAAAGTTACTCTATATAATGAGGAATCAGAGCTGCTTATGCCTGTTGCTTCTTCAGAATCATGGGATAAGCGGGAAATTACTAAATAACTCTTAAATGGAGTGATTATGAAAATCGAAAAGCCTTTTGTGGCGATTGCTATTGCTTTAGGCGCATTCTTTTCTTTAACTTTGCTGAGTAACCAGCCAACATCGGTGGATAAAATTCGCGGATGTTTATTAGGTGCAGCCCTCGGGGATGCATTAGGTGCACCGGTAGAATTTATAGATTCTATTGCTCAGATTAAGCATGATTATTGTCCGCATGGGATTGAGGGAATTGCAAGCTTAAAGCCACAAGATTTTAAACGAGATCAAAACGGTAATCGTGTGCTTGCATACACTGATGATACGGCTATGACGCTGGTCACTATTCAAACATTGCTTACTCATAAAAATAAATCATGCGATTATATTTGCGCTCAGATGGCTAAGGATTTTGCACTCGATATGATGCATCCCTTTGGATGGGCGCGTCCAGCCCGAGCGCCTGGTAGAGCATGCTTGAAAAACATTACTATTATCAAAGATCGTGTTGTGCAAAATAAAGATCGCGCTGATGGATGGTGGAAAGCGGGCGGCAGCAAAGATGGCGGTTGTGGATCAGTAATGCATGCGCATCCGTTTGGATTAGTGTTTCACAAAGATCCTGAAAAAGCGGCGCAATATGCTGCCCAGCATTCATTGATTACTCATGGCGCTCCGCTTGCACAAGCCTCATGTGCTGCTATGGCAATTGGCGTGGCATATGCGTATCAAGAGAAAGATCCACAGTTTATTGCACAAAAAATGATGGAAACAGCTGCTGCCTACGATCAAGAAACCGCAGATAAAATAGAACAAGTAATTCAATATGCTAAGGATCGAAAGGTATCATCCGAAACAGTATTTAAAGAGTTTTTAGGATGGGCTGCGCACGATGCTATTGCTGCAACCGTGTATGTGTTCTTAACATTCCCCGATGATCTTCCACAAGCGATTCTTTTTGGTGTCAATACGCCTGGAGATAGTGATAGTATTGCATCAATGGCGGGCGCACTCGTTGGTGCTCGTGTTGGTATAAAACAAATCCCTCAAGATTGGATTGATATCTTAGAAGGTACAGATAAATTAACGATGTATGCTGATCTTGTTGCATCAGTATAAACAGGAGTTTTTATGTTTAAAGAATTTAAAGAGTTTATCAGTCGTGGCAATGTTATTGATTTAGCCGTTGCGGTTATTATGGGTGCTGCGTTTACTAATATTGTGCAAGCATTAGTTAAAGACGTAATTACTCCTATTTTGGGAATTTTTTTAGGTGGTATCGATTTTAGTAATCTTTCGATTACATTGGGTCATGCTGCTATAAAGTATGGAAGTTTTATCCAAGCTATTATTAATTTCCTCGTGATCGGTTTTGTCGTATTTATTATCGTTAAAGCGATCAATAAAATTGAATATAAAATTGAGCATGATTTACTAAAAAGTGAAAAAGAGAATGAAGAAGATAAGCTCCTTTCACCTGAAGTAAAAGAGTTGCGTGAAATTAAAAATATTTTAAAAAGTAATAGCTTATCTCAAAAAATGTTTAAATAATTATTTTTTCTTGTGGACACCAGGAAGTGCTTTTGGCATTTCTTTTACTACTAATTGTGCCGCTTTATCGGTGCGTAAGCCTTTATATCTTCCAACACGAAGTTTTCCGCTGTGCGTCCATTCTGCAAACTGAAATTCAGCAACCAGTTTTGGTTTGATCCAATGCACTCCACGAGTAGATACATCAAAGTCGACAAACGGGCATTTTTTTACTTCAATGGCGCGCATTTTTTTATAAAGCATTGCCATAGTATCAAAGCTAAACCCGGTTCCTACTTTACCTGCATATTTAAACTTTCCCCGCTGGAAGTAGCCAACTAGAATTGCGCCAAAATCTTTGCGTTCTCCGCGCGGCTCAGTGTATCCGCCAATTACCAGTTCTTGCTGCATAATGCATTTAAATTTAAGCCAATGTTTTGAACGTCTACTCTCATAAATGCTATCAGCTTTTTTTGCAATTGCCCCTTCCCATTTTGATTTACATGCATTCTTAAAAAACGTGATGCCATCACCAACTTGATGCTGGGTGTATAAAAGCAATTTATTATATCTTAAGAGCTTTTTAAGCATTTTTTTTCGTTCTAAAAGTGGTAAATGCCGCACATCATAACCATCGGTATATAATAAATCAAAGATACAAAAGGCTATGGGAATAAGCTTCATTTTAGCCGTTATCTGCTGCGTATTTTTAAGATTAATACGAGATTGTAATAGCTCAAAATCAGATAATCCTTTTGATGATGCTACGATTTCTCCATCGATAATAAAGTTATCCGCTTTTTGCGATTCTAACGCTTTGACAATTTCGGGGTATTCATGATTAATACGGCGATCATTTCGTGACATTAAATGAACAATTCCATTTTTTTTTACCGCTAAACAACGAATACCATCAAATTTGTGTTCATATATCCAATCGGTACTAGAAAAATAATCGGTGGTAAGCGTTGCAAGCATTGGTGCAATAAAAGAGGGTTGAGCAGTTTTTTTCATCTTATTTTTCATGCAACATCCCTCTATCACAAACTTTTTTTTACTTTATATTGCTACCATAGTAATGAGAACAGATCTTATAAAGGAATACATTATGAAATATTCAGCTATTTTTATTTTTATTGCGCTATTAAATTTCAACATCTGTTTAAACTATTTGCCTACCCAAAAAAATCTTGAAGCACGACGAGATTTCCAAGATTCAAAGTTTGGTTTATTCATTCACTGGGGGCTCTATAGTTTATTGGAAGATGGTGAGTGGGTGATGAATCAACGCAAAATTACTGCAAATGATTATGAATTGCTACCAGCACATTTTAATCCAGAAGAATTTGATCCGGCTGTTTGGGTAGCGATGGCAAAAGCTGCCGGTATGAAATATATCACCATGACAACCAAACATCATGACGGGTTTGCACTCTTTGATTCAAAAGCATGCGATTGGAATATTATGCAACGCACCGATTACAAAAAAGATATTATTTCAATGATGGCAGATGAGTGCCAAAAACAAGGGCTTAAATTCTTTATTTATTACTCACATCTTGATTGGCATCATCCGGATTATTTCCCCCGTGGTTTTACGGGCAATGCTGCTGGACGAGTGCAAGACGGTGATTGGAATAACTATATTACCAGTATGAATAATCAACTGGCAGAATTGTTGACCAGAAATTATGGCAAAATTGCCGGGGTATGGTTTGATGGAGTTTGGGATCGTCCGGATGCAGATTGGCAATTGGAAACAACATATAACTTAATTCATACACTCTGCCCGCATGCACTTATTGGCAATAATCGCCATGGTGGTATCTACGAAGGTGAAGATTTTCAAATGATGGAAAAAGATTTACCCGGACATAACACTGCCGGATTTAACGATGGTTCTGAAATTGGGAATCTACCGGTAGAAGTGTGTGAAACAATTAACACCAGTTGGGGATATGCTGGATGGGATAAAAACTATAAGAGCACCCGTGATTTAATTCATTATTTAGTGCGTACTGCTGGCTATGGCGCCAATTTCCTATTAAATGTTGGTCCTATGGCATCAGGCAAAATTTCAAATGAATTTGTACAGCGGTTAGAACAGATGGGTCAATGGCTACAAGCGTACGGCTCAACCATTTATGGCACCCATCAAGGGCCCTTTATTCCACGTTCTTGGGGAGCAGTAACACAACGAGATAAAACTATTTTTGTGCATATCTTAAATGGTAAGAATACCGATTCATTATGGATTCCAATAACCAACTCAATACAACATATTTGTTATTTCCAGACGCAAACAGCGATTGAATATGAGTTTATTAATGATGGCTTATTATTAAAATCATTATGTATTGATGAGCAGGAATATGACACGATTATTGAAATAGAGCTTGCCTAAACTGATGGGGCGGCGTAAGTGCCGCCCCGTTAATTAAATTAGCAAATAACTTTTTTCTCTTGAAGAGCAGTTTTGTGCTTTCTGCCTAAATAGAGTGCAATAAAGAACCAACCAAATATCAGTCCAAAACTTAAGTAGCTTGCATACAATGCATGTTGTGCACGGCCGGCAACCTCACCTAACTGTTTTTGTAATGGTTTTAATCCAAGATTAAAAATTCCACCGGTTAATTTAGAACCGCGTGAGCCAAATGATTCAATCCATGCTTGTGATTTTAAGCGTACATCGCGCGTAGTCGGAATATAAAGCTGTTTAATTGCCGGGCCATTAAGTGCGTAGTTAATTGCTTTAGAGCTTACCATCAATACAAATAAGAAGTTTAAGCTGTTTAAAGAAATAAAACCGAGCATTGATAACCCGTAAATAATGGGCATGAGTACCAGTGAGATGCCAACTCCAAATACACGGGTAATATTACCGATGCCGCAGAGTAAAAACAAAAGTGCAACAATATTTACCGAGCTTCCATATGCACCTAAATATTCTGCCAGTTGTGTGCCGGTATATTTTTGTGAGGCAAGGGTGTCAAAGTGTTGATCAACAATTGCAGTAATAATTTCTGGAAATGCGACGACCGCAAATATGCCTAACAAGTATTTATGTTTTAATAAAAGTTTAAGGCCTTCAAAAAAGCCTGGCTCCTGTTTTTCTTCTTCTTTATGTTCATTAGTGCCATGAAATGAAGAGAGTAAATGTTCGGGTGTTTTAGTAAAAAAGCGGCGCAAGAAATAAATTGAAAATCCAATAGTGATTGCGCAGATAAATAATGATATTGCATTAGTTTGCAAGCCTAAACGGCGGGGTAATCCCGCAATAAAATAGGGCCCAACAATGCCGCCAAACTGCCCAAGAGCAACAATAAAAGAAAATCCTTTTTTAGCTGAATCAGGAGCAGTTGTATCGGCCGCTATAGACCAAAAGAGTGCAGGAATCATTGATCCATATGTTTCAACAAAAAGATAAAAAGCATAACCAAGAAGGGTAGAGGTACTTATTCCCAAGCCGGTGATATTGATTTTACAAGCCTCTGAAGTGGGTACATAGGCAAGTAAGACCGTAAAGACGAGAGCGAGTATTCCGTAGGCACCAGAGATAATATAAAAGGTTTTTTCTCGTTTATAGATATCGAGCAACTTGGTATAGCCCATAATTAAAGGTACCAAAAGGATTACGGCACTTAATTTGGCAATGGGAGTATCGGCAGCGCCGACCAGTGTGCAGAAGATTGCTTTTTTAAGAGGACGAAGCGTCCAGTATGATCCAATAATAAAGGCAAAAACGGCACCCATACGCAAGAATTTTCTAAATTCTTGGGGTTCAAATTCGCCAAATATCGGTTTGATGAGTTTTTGTAGAAATGTCATATAAATGTCCTTTTTAAAAATACGCTCGGTTAAAAAGATTGTAGTTGTGCTATCCAACAAGAGATCAAGCTAAATTCTTTTACAGCTTGATTTCAACAGTTGGGTCTTGAAAACCGGTTTCCTCTTACTAAGGCCCACTTATTAGCTTACGCTTAATTTTTACAAAGAAAAGATTTACAGTAAAGAATATACAATCCACAGGAAGGGCACGACCATGCAGACTTATGAAAATGAACCCGTAGATATTGTAAATGAGCAAGATTGCGTGATCGGTACGCTTGATCGCTCAGAAGTAGTTAAAAATTCGGCTATCTTAAGCAGAATTGTTTTAGCATTTATAAAAAATAAAGAAGGTAAAATAGCTATTTTACGCAGAACTGCTGATAAATTATATAGCCCTTCATGTTTAGCAATTGTTGGAGGGGGTGTTCGAAGTGGTGAAACCTACCACCAGGCGATTATACGTGAAATTTTTGAAGAGGCGCATTTAGAATTTTCTGAAGAACAGCTGGTATTAAAAGGATATCTTTCTCCGCATGAAGGGTGGCAATCAAGTTGTTTCAAAAAGATATTTGAAGTTCAAATTGATCAGCAGATACTCCAGTATAACACCCTTGATTTTTGTGAATTGTATTGGCTCAGCCCTCATGAAGTTATTCAAAGATCTTCCTCTGATAAGTTGGCAAATGGAATGGAATGGCTGATAAGAAAGTATTATCTTTGATTATTAAGATATTACTTTCATTCTGAAACATTTTGAAATTGACGATTATTCCTATAAATGGGATACTAAAAGCGTAATAATTCATCATGTCTTATATAATTTCAGGGTTAGGGGTTCAAATGGATCTTTTTTCTTCAAAAAAGCTATTGCTCGGGATTGCAATGAGCGGAATGTTAGTCGGTCAAGCGCAAGCAGGAATGTTTGAAACATTTACAAGCTTTCAAAAGCCATCCAATAAGGTAATGGGAGTAGCTGCCGCAGCAACCTTTGCAGTTGTTAGTTCTTATATTGCCTTAACTCAAGAAAAACAACCGGTTATTCAAACCAATAACCCATTTTTAAAAGGATGGAATTGGTATCGTCGTGTTTTTTGTGGCCAA
>CAYSAX010000009.1:3391-16843 GCA_964429045.1 uncultured Pseudomonadota bacterium | reverse complement strand
AGATGTCCTGGTTCTGACGCGGTAAGCTACATTCAAAGTCAACCATTTGGATCTGTTTTATTTGAACCGCGCAATGAGATGGGGACTATGTTAAAAAAAGATATGCCGGTTGTTATTATTGGATACAATCAATATACCTATATATCAAAGATGGTTTCACAGTTAGAAAAGTATACATCCGATATTATAGTTATTGATAATAATAGTAGTTTTAAACCGTTATTGGATTATTACGAAAATGAGTTTAAATATACGCTACTCAAGCAAACGTCCAATTACGGGCATAGAGTATATGAGCAGTCGTTTGTTCAACGATTAGTGGGGGATCAGTACATCCTTACCGATCCTGATCTTGAATTTAACTCTCAATTACCGGAAAATTTTATTTCACAAATGATTGATATCGCCCATTATTTTAAATCAGGAAAATTGGGATTTGCGCTTTTAATTGATGCTCCTGATATACGACCTGATGCTAAGCTATCAGGATTAGGAACAACAATTAAAGATTGGGAAATAGGCTTTTGGAAACATAAAATGTCCTATCCTGTTAATTCATCATTGGAACTGTATCGGGCGGCAATTGATACAACCTTTTGTTTGATTACAAAGCAGTATGATCAATCACATGGTAATTGCATTCGTATTGCGGGGGATTTCACCTGTAAACACCTTCCATGGCATATAAATTTTAAAGAAAAATTACTCCCGAATGAATATGAAGCATATACCCAAAATAATATTTCTACTTCGTGGTTTAAATATAGTTAGTTACATGCTGATAGATAGCTGTATGTGCTAATACGTTGGTTGATTTTTATACCATCGATTTGATTTAAAATATGCATGAGTCGTTATAAGAATGTTTTTCTTACTGCGTCTTATGCATATTTTTTTTACTACTTTGATTCAGCACAATGAGTGATAAAAAAGCAATTTTCGATAAGCAGTAGACATTTTAAAATTCTTATTTTATAAATAGCACCAGTTGAAGTAGTAAATATGTTCGCCTCGCCCCCTCGATGTGTACCTTCGGTACTATTCAGGATAAAGTCCGCAAAACTAAATTAGAGGAATACTAAAGGGGAAAAAAGCCCGGAATTTATCCGAGCTTGTCGAAGGATCGAGACGATCGGATGAAGTAAAAAAAGGAAGTAGGATGAAATTATTCTCCTCTCTTGGCCTTGCTCTGCTCTTTTCTTTAACGGGAATATGTTCAGCAGTAGCAGCGGTCGATCCATTGTTAGTCGTTGTCATCATGGTAAAAGATGAAGAAAGTGTGATTCGCGCCACTCTTGAAATGTATTGTAAAGCTGATCTTACGGGACAGAAAATTGGCTATTTAGTTTACGATACGGGCCCCGATGCATGGAGCCCTACCATGGAAAATGCAAAACGACTTTTTGAAGATTATGGCATAACTAATTATCAGATTATTCAAGAACCATTTGTGGATTTTGCAACCTCAAGAAATAGAGGTCTTGATCTTTGTGAGCAACTATTCCCTAACGCTGCTTACATGCTAATGCCTGATGCAGAATGGTATTTGCATAATGTTGAGGAATTAATTCAATTTTGTGAATCAGAATTAAGCCATCCTGAGCATACTTCTTATCTCATTCGTATAGTTTCAACCGATCTAGATTTTGGTACACAGCGCTTAATTAAATGTAGTTCAAATTTACGTTTTGGTGGCGTTGTACATGAAACTATAATGATCGGAACCCGAAATAAAACCCCTTATAATGTTTATTTTGAATTGAGACCGGCACGTGCAGGTATTGAAAAGACACAAAGACGCTGGGCGCGTGATAGAGATTTATTATTAAAAGCTCATATAGCTAATCCCATTGATTCACGTACTGCGTTTTATTTAGCACAAACCTATGACTGTTTGGGCGATTTAGAAAATGCATTCAAATTTTACAAATTACGCACTGAATTGCCAGGTTGGGATGAAGAAAACTTTATGGCATGGTATCGTTTGGCTCAAGTAACTGAACGTATGAAAAAAGAAGATGGTTCATCACGTTGGGATGAAGCGCTTGGTTATTACTTAAAAGCGTTTACCATGCGTTCAACTCGAGCAGAGCCATTGATTAAAGCTGCCCATCATTTCTTGGCAGAAGGGAATCATGCCTGTGCATATGTTTTTGCACGCCGTGCATGTGAATTAGTATATCCTATTCATGATACGCTTTTTGTTGAAAAAGAGGCATATGATTACAGTCGTCACGATATATTAGGGCAATCGGCATGGTATGTTGGAGAATATGAAGTGGGTGAAAAAGAAGTGCGTGAGGCACTCAAAGCTCACGAAAACTATCCACATTTATTTACTAATCTTTCATTCTATGTAAATCGTAGAGTTTCGTTAAATGCAGCAGCTGCGTAGCTATTTATAAGGATATCATGAAAAAAATATTATTACTTTTACTTGTAGCGAGTCCTATTGCTGCAAAGTTAGACCTCAAAACACTTTCTGTTATGTGCAATGTTACGGTTGATCAGGTACAGCAAGCATTAAGCTTTTTAAATAGAATGGAAGCCGAGTGTGACGCTGATTGGCAAGTTTATTATCATGTTTTGCCAGGTTTGATTAATCAATATAATTTAAAAGTAGGTGCTGAAGTTGGCATTTTTATGGGGAGCCATTGTAAGCGTATTTTAGAAACTACTCAAGTGACTAAATTGTATGGTATAGATCCGTATATGCCATGGTGTCCAGAAGATTCAATTAATCTTATGCAATACGATATTTTCTATAATAAAGTAAAAGATAAACTTGCAGATCATGGAGATCGTTTTGCCCTCATTAGAAACTATTCTAATAAAGCATCTTTAAAATTTAAAGAAGGCGAATTAGACTTTGTATTTATTGACGGGGATCATTCCTATGAGGCAGTAAAGACAGATTTAGAGTGTTGGTACAATAAAGTACGCGATGGCGGTATTGTGGCCGGAGATGATTATGCAACACGCCACCCAGGCGTTCCCCGTGCGGTCAATGAGTTCTTTGGTAAAAAAGGTTTAAAAGTTAATATCTGCCAAGAACAACCACGCGTATGGTGGGTTGTTAAACCGTAGTTAAATATTTTTAGGAGTGCTAAAGCTCATGCATCATATACTTGCAACTTTGTTATTTATCAGTGTTCCATTAATTGCAGGCTATAAGAGTCAGGCAGGTCAGGATAAATTTATCTTTGAATGTTTTTTTTCAAACAAAAAAGATGGATTTTTTCTTGATATCGGAGCGCATGATGGCATGAGTTTTAGCAACACCTATTTTTTTGAAAAAGAATTAGGCTGGAAGGGAATCTGTTTTGAGCCTTTGCCTCATTTGTTTAAAAAATTAAAAGAGTGCCGTGATTGCGTTTGTATTAACGCATGTGTTTCAAGCGAAGAGGGAACCGTTCCCTTTTTACATCTTGATAGTTGTGATGAGATGTTAAGCGGCATGTGCGGCACGTACGATGCGCGGCAACTTCAAATCGTAATGAATGATATTGCATGTTTGGGAGGTGAATGTAAGGTTTTACAACTTCCTGCCGTTAATATTAACAAAGTGCTGAAAGAGCACCAGGTAACTCATGTTGATTTTCTTTCATTAGATACTGAAGGTAGTGAGCTTGAGATTTTAAAATCTATAGATTTTTCTCAAGTTACTATTGACGTTATTACCGTTGAAAATAACTTCAATGAGCCTCATGTACAAGAATTTTTAGAGGCGTGTGGTTTTATGTTAATAACTCGATTACATGTTGATGATGTCTATATTCGAACTGATTTTATTTAGATTTATACGTATGTAATTTCATCGTAAAATTTAAAAACCACGGCTCCTTAACTAAATCATTTGAATTTTCCGCAAAGCTTATATATCCATAGCAATCGCGTGTATCAAGATATTGTGGAATGCCTCTTTTGCGAGCATTATCACTAAATATTACATATTCAAATCGATAGCTTTCATCGTCATAACACATTTGATCAAGGAATTCGTGCCGTACCAAATAGGTGCAATGCACTACGGGCATTTGTATCAGCCCTTTTAGTTCTTGATTTACTAAAGTTAGATAATGCGCTCCTTCTAGATGATATCCGTTGTCATCTATAGCGGCATGAAAATTAGAATAAGCGCAATAGCTGTGCATTAATGGAGCAACAATAGGGCAATAGCTTTTGATCATTTGTTCTATCGTATGAGGAAAAATAAAATTATCGCAATCGGCTACAAAATAATGAGAGTTATGACTATATGCCCAATCAACTGAATCTTGTCTGATTTTTCCCAGAACTTTAAATCGTGTACAGTTCCACTCATGCTGTACAAACTGCTTAACGCTTACGGGTGCATCAGAATCATCAAAAAAGAAACCTGCATATAAATGTCCTACTGTCGAAATCCAATCAAAAAGTATCTGAGCGGTACTATCATTATTGTCATTAGTTCGTATATAAATAAAAGTGCTTTTCTTAGGCCATGTTTGTTTTTCAATACACGATAAATAGAGAGGTAAACAGTGAGCTTTATCCTTTGCAAGAATTGCTATTGTTACAAAATCCTGAGCAATTAATGGAAATAGCCAAAAAATACTTACGATAAAAAAATAATATATGTTTTTCATGTAACTCCTTTTTTATGATGCATTATTTCATAGGGAATACCATAACTTTTTTTAAGAATATTTTCAAAGCAAAATCATCTGATATGGCTTGCAGGTGCCAATAGTTTTTAGTACTGTGTAAAGGATTAATCTTTATTAGGATACGTAATGAATAAAATGACTGTTTTTATGAGTATTATTTTGCATTTATTTCCTGCAGCGCTTTTTTCTTATATGCCGGTTGAGTTTTTTTTAAAAAATAAGATTATTTTATGTACAGGGCCTGCGTATGGTAAAAAGCAGGAACTAATCGACTCTACAGTTAAAGATTTGAAGCATATTTCTTTTAAAAAGGTATTTGTAGTTACTAATGATCAATCGATTCTTGATGTTCAGTTTGAGTGCCCTTGTAGTTCATTCTATTTTACCGCGCGCGGTAAACAGCTCGATTGCTTAAATTCGATTATATATTCGATTATTAAAGTAGCAGCAGATGAACAATGTTTAGATGATGACATTATACTTTTTAAGCATGAATCAGTGTACATAAATGATATGAATTTGGTGGTAAAAGCAATCGAGAAGATTTTGCAAGGTTATGATATGGTTGCTAAGTTTTGGGTAGGGGATAACCATATAACCAGTGCGCACTTTAATAATTATTATCATACCGATTCATTTTTTATGAGTGTTAGGGCGGCACGTACTATTTATAAAGATTTACATGAGATTATATGTTTTACGCCGGAATACCAATTTTGTGAGGAATATTTCACCAAATATTTGGTGAGTAAACTTAATACAGTGTACACAATCGATTACCATCATTCATCGTGGAAGGATAATGAGCTTGGACTGTATCATGTTCCTCGGTATGAAGAAGATGCAAATTGGTATTGGGATAAAAAAAACTATTATGAACTATATGCATAAAAAAAGGCTACTAAAAAGTAGCCTTTTTGATCCATATTAAATGCAAGTTATTTATTTCGAGTCAAAAATATCCAGGCTGCACTGGAGCCACCTTGAACATCTTTATATTTATTTTCAATTACGGTGTAACTATAGTCGCAATACTTAGCTAAATAAGTAAGTACGTTTCTGTGAAAGATTTCAGCATAACCACCATTCCATTTTTCAGTTAATGTGGTGTACAAAATGACGTATGGAGCATTAAAAGAAAAAATGTCATCTAAGGTTTTAACATAATCTTGTTCTTCTAATACATGGTATAAAACGTCTATGCAAAGAACTAAATCTACTGTTTTAAACCCTTTGTTAACAAACGATGCGGGTATATAATGCATGAATTGTTTCGTTGGGTCATTTTTAAATTTTTGTTCGCACATACGTACAGAAGTAGGTGAGATATCTAAGCCGATATATTCTGGATAGGAGATTAATGCCAGATTATAGCCATCGCCGCATCCAAATTCAATAGCAGATTGAATTGAATGAGTTCTAATAAACTCATTAATCACCTCTGCTTTATATTGTGCTAAAAATCCGCGTGAGCCTGGACCTGAAGTTTGGCCGTGAGCATACCATTCATCCCACCATTTTTTATAATCAGGATTTACGGGACTATACTGTGTAGTTGCAAATGCGCAACAAGAAAAGGTAATCATAACAAGTGTTTTTAGTTTCATAGTATTTCGATCCGAGTAAAAGAAGGGCAGTGTAAAATCTGCCCTCATAATTGCTAATTGAAGAATTGATTAACGTCGATAGTATCACTTACGATAGTCGTTGTGACGCTATAACGATCATAGACGTATTTGTATTTAAATGAGCTTAATAATGGCTCCCAACCATAACGTGCGTCTTCGGTATCATGCACCACAAAAATATCGGTATTTTTACGTAAGCGTGCTACATCAACAGGCCGACGCGAACCGGGAGTATGATCAATGAAGACAACGCTCCAATGAGTCTCCAAGCCAATAACGTTCCATGCATCGGAATCAATGCAATGAAGCCAATTATTTCGAGGATCATTTGTTGCATATGCATTAACATGAATGAATTTATGCCAGTTGCATTCTAAATCTAAGAAAAGAGAGATCCATAACTTATCTACATCGGTAGAAACGAGTAGACGTTTAGTGGGTGAGCACAAAGAATGCAAAAAAGGAGTGCTAAAATCGCCGCAACCCATTTCCAATACGGGGCCACTGGTATTAACAACTACGGCTGCTAATGCAGGGTAGTGAGTTCCACCTGCAGGAAGTCCATCACGTCTTAGTTTTGTTGGACCATAAGTAAAACTACTATTTATTGCACTGAGCAAAAATAGCAATAATAGTTTTTTTGAGTGGTTCATATGTTTCCTTTTTTAAAAATAGGTTAAAATTATTCTATCCATTCAACTACATGAGGATTTGTATCCAAAATTGAATCATATTGTTTCTGCCAACCATATTGTGCACCAGGATCAAGTTGCATATATCTATAATATTTTGCAATGCGATCAGCTTCATTTGCCCATCCATAATGCTTTAATCTTATTGAACAAAGTGCATTTGGTAGTTGGTAAACATTGAGAGGTAAATGACCACAATGTTGTGGAGTTTCTTTCCAGGTATAATTAAATTCTGGTCTATATCTTATTAAAAAAGGACGGTAGCTATTATGTGCTTGCCACATTGCATCATCGCGATAATGGGTCTCGCTCCAAAAATCATAGAGTCTAAAGGCCCAAACATCGATTTCGTTTTGATTGATAAGCGTATCAATTTCTTTGCGCATTTTAGTTTCAAAGATTTGATCAGCATCGATATTAAGAATCCATTCTGGATTGGTTTTAATAGTTTCTTCCCATTGTTGTTTGCGTAAGCTTATTTCATTAGCAAACTTTGATGTATCGTTGCGAATAATACGATGAGGAATATTTTTTAATACTTCCTCTGCTATTTCTATACTATTATCGGTACTGCAATCATCAATAATTACTGCTTCATCGATATAATGTGCAACCTCTTGTAAGCATTCTCTTAATTTTCTATCGGCTTCATTTTTCATGATCATTGAAAAAGTTACTTTTGGTTTACCCTGAATGCTGATACTTATTAAGATGAACATATATACTAAAAATTTATTGGTAGTTTTCATTGTTTTGCCTTAAATTCTCTTTTTTAAAATTTTATTCTACCCATTGAACTAGATTTGGAGCTGTATCTAAAATTGAGTCATATTGAGCTTGGCATCCATATTTTGCACCCGGATCAAGCTGCTTATAGCGATTATATTTTGTGATACGGTCTTCTTCTTTAGCCCAACCAAAATGTTTGAGTCTCATACTTGAGAAAGCAAAGGGTAAAAATTGTAAATTTTTTGGCATACGTCCGCAATGTTGCGGTGTTTCATGCCAAATATATTTAAAGTCTTTTTTGTAACGAATAAGAAATGGACGATAATAGTTATGTGCAGCCCATAGCTGATCATCTCGATAATGATTCATGTTCCAGAAATCATATAATCTAAAGCACCATATATCGGTATGATTTTGTGTGGTTAGTTTTTGAATTTCAGATCTCATTCTAACTTCAAAAATCTCATCAGCATCAAGAATCAAAATCCAATCAGGATTATGTGATATGGTTTCATTCCATTGTTGTGTCCTTAATGAGATTTCATTAGAAAATTTAGAAGAACTGTTGCTGACGATATAGACCGGTATATCGCTTAGTATTTCTTTGATAACTTCTACGGTATTATCGGTGCTTGCATCATCAATAAATACTGCTTCATCAATATAAAATTTTGCTTCTTCTAATACAGCTCTTAAATAACGATTTGCCTCATTTTTTACACACATCGAAAGGGTAACTTTTGCAAAAATGTTCGTAGATATAAGGCATAGTAATGCTAAAAATATTTTTTTCACAATATTCCCTTAAATGTTATAAATATCGTTTTTACAATTTTCTTTAAATTGTGCTACGCCTGCCAAATCACTTTCACGGTAAATGTGATACGCAGGATAATGAGTATCTACACACATTTGCAGATCAAGGGCTGCTGCGCGAATACAAAAGTGACGATCTTCGCCCCAGAAGGTTAAATTTTTTATTTTTTTAAAGCGGGCACCTTTTTCTAGTGCATATTTGCTAATCAAAGTGCAGGCTCCTAAACCCCCTACAGAATAAACTCCAGGTATTAGGAGGGTACTAATAAATTCGTTATGACGCAGATGAATGTCTTCATTGCTTAAACTTTCCCCACAACCGACTTCATATTGAGTATAGGTATCATAAAGCCATACCTGCGGGTATTTACGGGAACCTGGTTGCCAGTATGTCCAGAAAACTTCAGAAACAATATCTTTGTTATCTGTAATCAATTGTTCGATAGTTTTAGGATGTAAAACAATGTCAGAATCGACAAGAAATACATAATCATAAGATTTTGCTAAGGCAGCCTCAAAAATAGAGTCTTTAAAAGCCGCGACCTTCCAAATAATGCGTTCATTCCAATAGTGGGTTTGTTCATTGCAAATGTAAAGGTCATTAGCGGCAGGAGCTTTAATGACAATTGTATTGTCAGCATGTTTGGAGTAAAAATCTAATAAAAGCATCGTTGATTGTGCATCGGTATTATCATCGATAAAATAAAAACTAGCACTAAAATTAGTTGTTGATAGTTCTTCCAACGATTGCAAAAATTCTTTGAGAATAGCTGGTTTTTGTCTTACGGGAGCTCCAATAAGAACCGTTTTGGTTGCTTGAGAATGAATGGGAATAGTGAGTAAAAATAATAATGATGTTTTTACTAATAATGAAGTCTTCAAAGCTTCTCCTTATTGCCGTTTAATACAGTGTTTGTTTTATAAATTGTGCTATTTGTTTTCCTGCAGTTCCATTGCCATACAAATGGTTATTTTTAAATCCATTTGAAGTTAATAACTGATCGATCATCGTTCCAATTTTAATTTCATCGGTACCCACCAGAAATAAACATCCTTCTTTTACTCCTTCCATGCGATCGGTTTCATTGCGCAATACAATAACCGGTTTACCTAAACTGGTTCCTTCTTCTTGGATGCCCCCAGAATCAGTAGCAATAAGATTGCTATGCTCTAAGACGTACACAAGATCATTGTATGAAAGTGGAGCTATAATCGAAATTCTTTGTGCATCAGCTAAATGAGTTTCTTGTACTGCCTGTTTTACACAAGGATTGGGATGCATTGGATAAATAATACATAAATCAGGATGCTCAATAAGGGCTTGTTTGATTGCATTAAATATGTGATGCAGGCCACCATTAAATGATTCACGGCGGTGGGCAGTTAAAAGCATAATTTTTTTATTATCTTTGTGTGCACTTTCAACCAGATTTCGTACAGAATCAGTAATAGGCACAGATCTTGAATGAATTTTTTCCTGTATCATATACAGTGCATCAACTACCGTGTTACCGGTATTTAAAATCGTATTATAATCAACATCTTCGCGTAATAAATTGTCAATTGCATCTTGGGTAGGCGCAAAATGATAGCTGGCAAGGGAACCAATTAAACGTCTATTTATTTCTTCAGGAAAGGGTGCATATTTATTACCTGTGCGTAGTCCTGCCTCAACATGACCTACGGGAATTTTTAAATAGAAAGCTGCTAAAGCAGCCGTCATTGCTGAAGTGGTATCGCCTTGAACTAATACCATTGATGGATCAATCTCAGTTAATAAATCTTTCATTTTAGAAAGTACCGCTGTGGTGATATGAAAAAGGTCTTGCCCTGGTTTCATAATATTTAAACGAATATCTGGTTCAACATTAAAAAGTGTAAGAATATCTTCTAGTAAATCGGTGTGCTGGCCAGTAGAGCATAGTACGGTAGGAATATTTAATCCTTTAAGTGCAAGATAGACCGGCATCATTTTAATACCTTCAGGCCGTGTGCCAACTACTAAAACAACCGGTTTAACGCAATTGCCATAGATAAAATGAAAGTTAAAGATGGGTATTATTGAAAGCAAAATTATGCCAAAGATATGATTCATACTACATTTTCCTTATCGAGGTGCTTCAAAAATATTAGAGTGAGTATAGTAAAGAAACGAAGAACTTTGAAGTAGCATTCTCTCTGAAACTGTATTATTTTTATTGGAGAAATTTTAGCTTGAAAAAAGGAAATGAATGAATAAGTTTTTTTTGTTTTTTGTCAGTTTACTATTTACTTATAACTTTTCTCAAGTGCCCAGTTTAGTAAAAATAAGTCCAATTAACGAAGCAGCAATTAGATATGTTGGTAATACACATGCTGAAAATGGAGCAGCTCAGTTAGAACTCCTGTTAAAAGAAGGCTTGAGTCCAGAACACTATGTTCTTGAAATAGGTTGTGGAGCTTTAGTTGCAGGTATTTCCATAATGTCATTTCTGGCAAAAGGTCATTATTGTGGCATCGAACCGAATAAATGGCTTTTTAATGACTCATTAAAGGTCACTGAAAATAAAGCAGTCGCAGATAAATGCGAACCTCGCTTTTTGACCAATGAAAATTTTGATGGTACAGACTTTAACGTGCAATTTGACTATATTATTTCTCACTCAATTATGAGTCATGCGGCCTATCATCAATTACCATTATTCTTAAAGAATTGTGCAAAAGTGCTTAAGCCAGGTGGAAAAGTAATTTTTTCTATTCGCCTTACTAAGCCCAATAAATACGGAAGTAATGGAGCTTCTGCTGAAACCAAAGACTCTCTCTGGCAGTATCCAGGCAACTCATACTTTGATGAATCGACAGTGGTAAAAGAAGCAGGAATTTATTTTTCATTAATAAAACAAAAGGAACTATATACTAAGTTGATTACCGACACAGATCGCGGTGCATTTCATGATTGGTTTGTATTAACAAAATAGAGTGTATTAAAAATGAAACAAATATTATTTATTAGCTTTATGACAGTATTTTCACTACATGCAATTATTGATTTGAAAGAACATGAACAATGGTGGGAAGCCAAATGCAAAGAAAAAGAAAAATTTGAATTATTTGCAGGATGGATTGGCGGCGAAGATGAGCTTTCACGCATTGCAATGCGCGCTCATATTCAGAAAAAAAATTATCAATTACTATTAGATATTCCCTGTGGATTATGTGTGGACTATGCCCCACTAAAACAAAATAACCATCAAATGAAATATCATGGTGTAGATATTACTCCAACGTTTGTAGAACGAGCTCAAGCCTTACAAATTCCTGTGACTCATGGCAAGATACAAAACATTCCATTTCCAGATTCATCATTTGAAGTCGCATATTCTCGTCATATACTTGAGCATTTAGATACATATATTGAGGCTATTAAGGAATTAGTGCGAGTCGCATCCAAAGAAGTTATTGTTATTTTTTTTATAATACCAACCAACAAAGATAATGATCTTATAGTTACTGGACCAGTTGATGGGTATCCAATCTATCACAATAGATATAGTCGCATTAAAATTGAATCTTTTTTAAATACTCTTGAAAAAGTAAAAGAATACAGTTGGGAGTATGTTCCAAATACCACTGAATGCATACTCCACATATTACTCTAGCACTTAAATTTTTAGATGTTTGAAAAAATTATTGAGCATTTTGGTCTTATTATGATGATATTGCTCAGATTCCCAATTCCAGTTACTACCTGCTCTGTAATGATAAAAAGTGTTTTTTAAGTAAATCTCGGAAATACTATTTCTTGAAAGCTGAGCTAAATGTGCCAACGGAGTACTGAAATTCAAATCTTTCATTAAGGAAGAAGTATGATAACAGATAGGAGTTTTATTTTTTTTACAACTTTCACAGGTTAAGTCGGTTAAGTAGACAACATTGTCAAACCACTTTACTCGTACTGACGGGTTGTTTTTTAAATAAAAATATGAATATCCTCCGGAATCAGTTTGTGAATTTTCAATTCTTCCCAATCCAAAGTTAATCGTGTTTTTATTAGGCATTGTGGCCATATTAAGAAAAACTAACCCAATCCATAAATATTCAATATTGTCGCGTGATTGCCATTGGCCAGCGAGATCATAATCTTTCATATATTCTTTTATACTAAACTCGCGTACTAAAAATAAGTCTGAATCAAAGAGTGCAACGATATCATTATGGTTAAAACCAACTTTATCAAGTGAATAATTAACTACATTGCAATTTCTTACTGAAGCGTTATATTCTCTCGGATGAATTTCTTGAGGAATACGAATGCATCGAATTTCGTATTGTTTACAGATTTGCTCTATTTGTTCACAAAAATTAGTGTCTATTGCATCATTGAATACTATAAATTCATAATCATCTAAAAGAAATTTTTTAAATGTTTTGTAATGAATTTCTATAAAATCTGGACGATTGAAGCTATAGGTAAAAATAAGAACTTTAGCCGGCAACAAAGATGAAAATAAGCAGCATAGTATGGTAAAATATAATTGCTTAATAAATGTCATGGAGCTCCTTTTTTATTAGTAGCATTAGTTTTTCTGATGCAATTTTGGTAATGTCTTAAGGGTAAATATTGCATAATGCTGTTTTAATAGCAATAGCGAGATCCAATCAAAAGAATTGATTACTAATAAGGGAATAAAATGCTAAACAAAGCCATTTTTTTTGCTGCCATCTTTAATGTGTTTTCATTATATGCTGCTTCAGAATTAGATAGTTTGGCGCAAAAATTTTATGCGGATAAATCATCAAATTGGCATAACTATGCGGTGATTTATGAAAAATACTTAGAACCATTAAAAAATAGCCACATAAAATTTCTTGAAATTGGATTAGCAATGGGGTACTCCGCGCATATGTGGTGCGAATATTTTCCTCATGCCGACTTGCATTTTATTGAGAATCAACAAC
>CAYSAX010000009.1:0-3381 GCA_964429045.1 uncultured Pseudomonadota bacterium | reverse complement strand
AGCACAAGTCCTGCCAGATCACACTGTTATTTATTAGATCAATCTGATGAATTTGATTTATTAAAATTTATTGATGAATCTGACGGTAATTTTGATGTGATTTTAGATGATGGAGGTCATCAAATGGATCAGCAGATCACTAGTTTTAGAATACTATTTCCTACAGTTAAAAGTGGCGGTATGTATATAATAGAAGATTTAGCAACCTCATTTACTGCTAGTGGGCAATATTTGACTGAAAGCAACTCGGGTACCACGGTCTACTTTTTAAAGCAGCTTATTGATGAGATTAATTCTTTTACTATCAAACCTGCTGGACTACCGTATTTTTGTTCAGATTATAGAAGGTATTCAGATCTTACGTATTATCAGCAAAGTATTGAATCTATTCATTGTCACAATGGTACAGTGATTATTTGTAAGCGTTAATCTTTAAAAATAATGCATAAGCTGCAATAAAAATGTATAGCTGATATTGATTTTTGATAGATATTTAAATTTTCGATAAGTTCAACATTTTTACTTCTATTGGCATTTTCAGTTCGTGCACTAGAAAAATTGAGATCATCAACAAGATTTTGTAAAAAACGAATTGCTGAAGTTGGAGATGCTTTAGGATTGTGGCAATCGCCATCTGAACCGTAATCTGGCCAATAAGAAGTAGGGAAATATTTGTTGATATACATGCCACCTTTTTTTATACGCGGAAACAATGTTTTAAAGGTTGTTATCAGATGTTCCATTTGATGAGAACCGTCATCAATGATAATATCAAAATCATTTCCAGCTAACTTTGCCCATTGCGTTAGCTCTGCGGCATTTGCTTGGTTTACTAAATTAAGAGTGCATCTGGGGCTAAGATCATTCATATATTTAAAGCAATCGGAATTTATATCAATAAAATAAAGTTTTGATTGCGGATGACTAAAATATTCATCCCACATGTGAGCAGAATATCCACCTGCAAATCCTATTTCTAAAAATCTTATATCTTTGTCTTGTAGAGGAGCAAAGTATTTTTCATACGCCGGAGTATAATTATGCAAGGCAGAGCTTTTATCAGTGCCATATTTAAGTGCTAAAGAGTCTAAAATAATTCCCTGTGCAAACGAACAGATTAATACAAGGGAGAGCAATTGCTTCATTTAGTTCCTTCGATATCATTGATTTTTGAGTATTTAAAACAGAGACCTGTTTTTTCTAGTAATCCTTCGTGAGTCCACCATCCTAAAAAATGAGCCCAAGTATACATCCAGCAATTTTCTAAGGTATGACGAATATAAGAGTTATCGTGGCGATATAAGGTCATGTTAACGTTATTAGCGCATGACCATATGCCATCAGCTACAGCAAAATTCCACATACATAGGTCATCATCAAGTTCTAAAAGTGGCACACGCTGTAGCGAGGCTGGACACCCTTTTGCTAATTGTAAGGAAAATGAAAAAGCGCCATATTCTTCCATTGCTTTGATGCAGGCATTTATATCAATTGATTCAGAAATAACCAGATCTGGCTTTGCAAAAATCACATAGTTAGTATTGATCAGATTGTTATAAATAACTTGAAGAAGTGACTTATAAGACTCTCGATTTTGATCAATACCAATAAAATAAAGTTCAGGATGCTGTATGGCCATGTTTTGATAAGCATCCAAAAGAGCGGGTTGCTCAATATAGATTATATAAATCTGAGCTAAGTTTGTTACGTATTTTTTAATTGATTCGAGCATTGCATTGACTGTGGCTGGATTACTTTCTTCTGCAAATAAGATCATTTCAGCTTTTTCAGTTTCAAAAGCCGATTTGCACTGAGCTTTATCCAAACGTGAATATCTTTTTTTTGTACGAATAATTTGAGATAGATGGGCTTGTAACTGTCTACTAATTTTGTGATCACTTATTGAATTGGCATTATTGTAAAGATACATAATCTCATTTTCAAAACATTTATGTCGATCTCCAGCCATCTCTATCATAGGAAGCATCATTGCATAGTCCCATGACATTCTATAAAATTCACCATTATAAAGAAGGTCCTCTGGGTGAATCGATTTGAAAAGCCATGCATAAAAGGTACGCAAATGGGAAGATAGGTGAGGATATTCCCTGAATGCATTATTTTGCACAACGTCAATTGGCATGGAAGTGCACCAGCCTTTTGTATTGCTTGGATATTCCATAAATTGGCCATACGTAAGCCAAATATCTTGAGTTGAATAAACAAAATTTAACCTATTAAGAACTTCTGGATCTGGCAATGCATCATCTCCATCAACAGTCGCTATAATTGCCTCATTAGGACACGTATGTATCATGGTATAAAGATTATGTAACGCACCGCGGCGTTCTTTATTTTTAATTAAAGTTACTTTTTGTTCAAGATGATTCATTTTAATATAATTTTCTATCGCATTGCCAGTGCCATCAGATGAACAATCATCAGTAATTATAACCCGGTAATTTTTATAATTTTGGGTGATTAAAGAATTTAAATTCCATTCCCACCATTCTATATTGTTATAAGAAGGGGTAACTATGATAATTAATTTTTCTTCTAATGATTGACGCGGAATGAATTTAATAAGTTCTTTTCCACTCATGTGTGCTGAATTATTGGCAAATTGATGCAAGCATTTAATATCGATTTTAAAATTTTTATTAAATAGTTCTAATAAGTAAGAAGTACTGTATTGGTTATAACAGTTATTTGGCCAATCTGTATGGATAATATTAAGCGGGAAATTAATTATTTTTGATGATTCATAACAAAGCCCCTGTTTATTATAGTCAACAGCGCTCATCAGTTGAGATTCTAAGCTATAAGGACTTTTATAATCAAGTTCAAGAATGAGCTCTTTAAAAGCACTGCTACGATATAAGGTAAAATCGAGATTATTTGCATAGTTCCAATCGTATTGGCCTTGGATAAATTGCCATTGATATATTTCATGACCAACTAATTGTAATGGTGGAATTGTTTGTGGTGCGCTCATAGAATAACAATGGTTAATATTTTTACCCAACCGGAAAAAAAATCCGTGAGCGTTATGATCTTCTAAAGTTTGAGCGCATTCATTAAGATCAATAAAATCTTTTACGATGATATCATCTACGCCAAAAAGCAGATAGGGCTGAGTACATTTTAAGAGGCAATCGCAGGTAAGTTTTTTAAGATCATGATAAGGCGATGCTTGTGGAATAAAAATCACATCTTTGAAATTAGATTTAACAATGCCGTAGGCCTTTTCATATTCATCATTACTTGTTCTATAAATAACGTAAATGGTATTTAAGCCAGAAACATAATGATCTACTGATTCTAAAAAAGCATAGAGTTGCAGAGGGCGATCATAAGAATAGACAATAAGATTAGTTTGAC